>NZ_MPRL01000021.1:0-34496 GCF_002020875.1 Solemya pervernicosa gill symbiont
GGGGCGCCGTAGGCATAAACGGTCGCGTTAAGTATTTGCCGCTTGCTTGGGCTTGGACGCCCAAAACAAGCTTCCGCAAAAATAGCGACTCCCCGAAGTTATTTTATCGGGTGTTTCGTTTGACCACAGTCATATTTAATTGAGTGGAGTAGAGACATCGGCGTTAGATCGTATTTCTTACTAATAATAGGGTAATCTCTGTTCTGGAGCCGATAGTCGCGGTATCTGTTTTTACCAGTAATTGCTATGGATAAGCCCTGTTATGACTCTATCTGTTAGTCCTGTTATTCATCAAGAAATTGAGGTTGTGCGTGTCGAAGTAGAGGATTTTGAGCTCATCAAATCACTCTACTATTCGAGTGATCTCTATCACTACGAACAGATGCCTAATGAGTTCAGAATGCCAGGTGATATTTCAGAGCACTGCACCCTTGAAGGATTCAATGCGCTGTATTCAAGCAGTGACTATGTGATGCTGATGGCAAGAGTTGATGGTGATGTCTGCGGAATCGTCTCAGGTTCTTTAATCGACCAGAAATCATTGATTCATAAGAGCCGTTTGGTTGGTTATATCGATGAGCTATCTGTAGCTAAGCCATTCCGAAGGATTGGTGTGGCTCAAATGCTTGTCGCCGAAATTGAGTGCTATTTTCAGAAACTTGGTGCCGAGGAGATGGTGCTCTCTGTTTATGAGTTTAATGACTCCGCATTAGATCTCTATGCGAAGCTTGGATATCAGAGCAAGCTGAAAAAACTATCGAAGTCGTTATCTTGACGGTCGTAGAATTTAACATCGAAAGTTGTTTGTATGACTTGTTGCTGAGTGATGTTTTATGAATCTCGAATTGGTGTTGCTGTGGTTTGTTACGCTACTGCCCATAGTCATTAGTCCGGGTCCAGCCAACATTCTCTATGCCGCATCAGGCAGTGCCTTTGGGGTGCGTGGGACAGTCCCGTTTTGGCTGGGTACCAATATCACGAGTGTGTTCCAGACATTGGCTGTCGGCTTCGGTCTTAACTATCTGATCACGCGTTTTCCAGGAATTCTTGATGCGATACGGTACGTGGGTATCGCATTTCTACTCTATCTCGCCTACAAGTTTTTTAGGCTCTCCACCTCCTATAAAGAGGCCCTGACACCGTTGAGCTTTAAGGATGGTGTGATCGTTGAGGCATTGAATGCCAAGTATCTCCTGATTCCCATGATCATGTTCTCGCAGTTCTATCGACCGGAACTAGATGGTCATGGTCAGATAGTATTTCTCACTCTGGCGCTGGTTTCGCTGACGTTAACGACCAGTATGATCTGGATTGTAGGTGGTAAGACGCTGGCAATGCTGGTTTCAAAACGTGGTAATCAACAGATGCAGGGGCTCCTATTTGGATCACTGCTTACTATTACCGCGTTGTGGCTATTTGTGAGTGGTTAAGGCTCGTTAGGCATGGTTTAGTTGGTAGGTGTTTCGCGATCGCTGAATTATTCGCAATGAAAAAGGGAGGTGCAGATGCACCTCCCTTTTTTAATGAGCTAACGGTAAAACGTTAGTTCATCTTTACATCGGCCTTGGTACGAAGATCTTCGAGATAAGCCTTCAGTGCATTACGTTTCATGAGCTCAGTCAGCTGTGGTTTGACCTGCTCGAGGCTCGGTGGAGTCACATCACGGCTCTCTTCAAGCAGGATGACGTGCCAGCCGAACTGGGTCTTTACCGGAGTACTGCTGTACTTGCCTGTCTCCATCGCCTTGAGGGCATTTCCAAATGGCTCGACCATCTGTGAAGGGCTGACCCAGCCGAGGTCGCCGCCGTTGGCACCAGTTGGGCCGGTCGACTTCTCTTTAGCTAGTGCAGCAAAATCACCACCAGCGTCGAGCTGGGTGATGAGCTCTTTGGCGCTCTCTTCAGCCTCAACCAGGATGTGACGTGCCTTGTACTCCTGCTCCTTGGTGTTGAAGTGCTTCTCGTACTCTGCCTGTACTTCAGCATCGCTGAAGCTGACGGTCGCGAGCTGTTCTTTGAGCAGCGCGTTGGCAAGGATGCCGTCGCGACGGGTCTGGATCTGCGACTTGATCTCAGGGCGACTCTCAAAACCGAGCTTCTCAGCCTGCTGTACCAGCACCGTGTGGTTGATCAGGGCATCGGTGGCGGCCTCGCGCAGCATCGCAGGGTCCAGTTCGGACATGCCTGGCTGGCTGCCCATGCGCTTGGCCTGTGCATCGATCATGGCATCGGTAATCGCCATGCCGTTGACGGTTGCAACTGCAGCGGCAGTTTCGACCATGGCTGCGGTGGCAGCAGGCTTGGGTGCGCTCTCTGCGGTTTCACTCTTGTCGTTACAGCCAAAGAGCAGAGTGGCTGAGAGGGCTGCTGCTACCGCGAGAGCGGCTTTCCTGTTTTGCATCGGTAGGTTTCCTTGGTGGTTGTTGTCGTTTAATTAAATTTCTTCGGGGGCCTTGGCGTTGATGCTCAAGGCGTGAATCTCACTCTGCATTGCATCGCCGAGTGCGTCGTAGACCATACGATGACGTTCGATCAGGCTTTTGCCGGAAAAGTTCCCGGAGATGAGGGTGACGATGAAGTGGCCGCCACCGCCTTTGGCACCGGCGTGACCGGCGTGTTTGGCGCTCTCATCGATGATATCGATCTGAGTTGGGCTGAGTGCGGCATCGAGACGCTCGCGAATCATAGTGATGCGATCTGTACTCATTAGGGCAGTACCTTCTTGAAGGGTTTAACGGTGACCTTGGCGTAGACGCCTGCCTCGAGGTAGGGGTCGGCATCGGCCCATGCCTGTGCGGCCTCGAGTGATGCGAATTCGGCGACGACCAGACTGCCGCTGAATCCAGCCTCACCCGGCTCTTCGCTGTCGATGGCGGGGTGCGGGCCGGCGAGCAGCAGGCGTCCATCGGCCTTGAGTGCCTGCAGGCGCTCAAGGTGAGCGGGGCGGGTCTCGAGTCGTTTTGCCAGGGTGCCTTCGGCATCTTCACTGATAATGGCGTATAGCACTATTCGTTCTCCTCGCTGGGTTGTTCCTCATCGGGTGCATGGCGGGCCAGATAGAAGGCCTGTCCGATGACAAAGACAAAGGTGAGCCCCATCATGCCGAACAGCTTGAAGTCGACCCAGTCCTCCTCGGCGGTTTTGGCCGCTTCGCAAAGGGTGAGCAGACTGCCCTGCAGGGTGGTGGCGCAGGTGTCGAGGTCGACAGCTTCGCCGGCGGCCAGGTTGAGACTCAGCTCCGCCTGGAAGAAGAAATTGGCGACGTAGAGGTTTGCCAGACCCATCGCTACAAAAAAGATCACCCAGCTGAAGTTGAGTCGCGACCAGATGTTGGCGGGGATCTGAATCGCGTGGCCCATCATGCGCTCAACGATCGGTTTCTGACCGATGAACTGACTGCCGAGAAAGACCAGTGCAAAGAGCCAGTTAACCGCTGTCGGCTTCCACATGAAGAAGGCGCGGTCCTGAAAAATCAGCGTGGCACCACCGAGCACGACAATCAGCGCCATGGTGATCAGGTGCATCTTCTCGAAGCGACGGTGTTTGAGCCAGAAGAAGGCGACCTGGGCGACCGAGGCGGCGATGGCCACCGCGGTGGCTGTAAAGATCCCGTAGGTCTTGTAGGCGAGGAAGAAGAGCAGGATCGGGAAGAAATCGAAGAGAAATTTCATAGTTATCTTAAGTCACGCCCATCTTGGGCAAAGCGGCATTCTAACCCACTCTGGGGTGTGATACTCAACCTCTCGTCACGCTTTACGCACACCCGATACACAAGGTATAGGAGGGGCTTTTGCCAGGGGCATGGAGTACAATGCCCTGATGTCTCAACCCTACGATCTACACGCCCATTCAACTGCATCCGACGGCACCCTTTCGCCGACGGCGCTGGTGGCGCGTGCCCATGAGAAGGGTGTGAAGGTGTTGGCATTGACCGACCACGACAACACCGCTGGGATCGAAGAGGCGCGCATCGAGGCTAACAGGCTCGGTATTGAACTGGTTGCAGGCGCTGAGATCTCGGTCACCTGGGGCGCACAGGTGGTCCATATCGTCGCGCTTAACGTCGATATCGAGAATGCCGAACTGCAGACAGGATTGAATCGACTGTGTGATTTCCGCGAGTGGCGTGCCGAGGAGATCGGGCGCCGACTGGAGAAGGCGGGGATTGCCGGTGCCTATGAAGGTGCACGCCGTTTTGCCAAGGGACGCATCGTGGGTCGTACCCACTTTGGCCACTTTCTGATCGATGCGGGCCACGCCAAGGATATGCGCCAGGTCTTCAAACGCTATCTGGTGCGCAATAAACCGGGCCATGTATCTGGCGAATGGGCCGCAATCGATGAGGCAGTTGGCTGGATCAAGGCCGCCGGTGGTCAGTCAGTGATCGCCCACCCGGCGCGCTACTCCATGACGGCGACCAAACTGCGCCGTCTGTTTGGGGCGTTTAAGGAGTGTGGCGGTGATGCGCTTGAGGTGGTCTCCGGAAGCCACAGCGCCAGTGAAAATATCGTCATGGCGAGCCATGCCCGTGCCTTCGATCTACTCTCATCATCCGGCTCCGACTACCACGGACCGGAGACTCCCTGGACCGAACTGGGACGACTACCCGATCTGCCCAACGGCTGTGAGCCAATCTGGGCCGACTGGCACCCTGCCGAACGCGTCAGCAACGCCTGATTTTCCCCTTTTACCGAAGAATTATTAATGAGCCAGTTTTTTGCTATCCATGCCGATAACCCGCAACCGCGCCTGATCAATCAAGCAGTCGAGATCATTCGCGGTGGGGGATTGGTGGTCTATCCGACCGACTCCTGCTACGCACTCGGCTGCCATATCGGCGACAAACGCGCCCTCGATCGCATGCGTGCCCTGCGCAGCGTCGATGATAAACACAAGTTCACCCTGGTCTGTGGTGACCTCTCTGAAATCACCACCTACGCCAAGGTCGATAACATCGCCTACCGACTGATGAAGAGCCACACACCCGGCCCCTACACCTTCATCCTCAAGGCGACCCACGAGGTGCCACGCCGCCTGATGCACCCGAAGCGGCGTAATATCGGTATCCGCATTCCCGATAACGCCATCGCCCTGGCGCTCATCGAGGCGCTCGGCGAGCCGCTGCTCAGCACCACGCTGCTGCTGCCGGGTGAGGAGTTCCCGTTGACTGATCCCTATGAGATGCGTCAGATTCTGGAGCATCAGGTCGACCTGGTGATCGATGGGGGTTACTGCGATATCGAGCCGACCACCGTGGTCCACCTCGAGGAGGGCGATGTGCAGGTGACCCGTGTTGGTAAGGGTGACATCTCAGGGATGGAAGGGTAGCCCGTTATGGGTGCTCTGGCTGAACGGATATAATCGCGCGATGGAAGAACTCAACATGGTTCAGCGGGTTGCGGTATGGGCACTGCCGGTGCTGTTCGCAATTACCGTACACGAAGTGGCCCACGGCTGGATGGCTCGTCGTCTTGGCGATCCGACCGCGATGATGCTCGGTCGTCTAACGCTAAACCCGATCAAACATATCGATCCGGTGGGTACCGTGATCGTGCCGCTACTGCTGTTGATGCTGGGCGGTTTCATCTTCGGCTGGGCCAAACCGGTACCGGTGACCTGGCAGAATTTAAAACACCCGAAACGCGATATGGCGCTGGTGGCTGTTGCCGGACCGCTCTCTAATCTGCTGATGGCAATCTTCTGGGCTATCGTGATGAAGATCGGTCTGTCAGTTGGCGATAGTGTGGCCTGGATGGCGCTGCCGATGATCTATATGGGCGGAGCGGGGATCTTTATCAATACGATCTTGATGGTGCTGAATATGTTGCCACTGCCTCCACTTGATGGCGGGCGAGTGGCGATGGGGCTACTGCCCGGTCCGCAGTCCTACCAGCTGGGTCGTCTCGAGCCCTACGGATTCTTTATACTATTGGGCCTGCTGGCAACCGGACTGTTGGGTAAGATCATGGGTCCGGTGGTCTTCGGTGTGCAGGATATGCTCTACAAATTGATCGGTTTATAAATTACTAGAAGAATTTTAGGAGTCACCTTGAGTTCCAATCCATCGCAGAATAAGCGCGTCCTCTCCGGTATGCGCCCCACCGGCAAGCTCCACCTCGGTCACTACCACGGTGTGGTGAAGAACTGGGTCAACCTGCAGCACGAGTTTGACTGCTTCTTCTTTGTTGCCGACTGGCATGCGCTGACGACCCACTATGAGGATGTCGCGATCATTGAGGAGAGCGTCTGGGACATGGTGATCGACTGGCTAGCGGCGGGTGTTGATCCTGGCTCAGCCAAACTCTTTATCCAGTCACGCGTACCGGAGCATGCCGAGCTGCACCTGCTGCTCTCGATGATGACCCCACTCGGCTGGCTCGAGCGGGTGCCGACCTACAAGGATCAGCAGGAGAAGCTCAAGGAGAAGGATCTGGCCACCTACGGTTTCCTCGGCTATCCGCTGCTGCAGAGCGCTGACATCCTGGTCTACAAGGCGGGCGGTGTGCCGGTCGGTGAGGATCAGGTGGTCCATGTCGAGCTGACCCGTGAGGTGGCGCGTCGCTTTAACCATATCTACGGTCGCGAGCCGGGTTTCGAAGAGAAGGCCGAGGCGGCAGTGAAGAAGATGGGCAAGAAGGGGGCGAAGCTCTACCGTGAGCTGCGTCGGCTCTACCAGGAGCAGGGTGATGGCGAAGCGCTGGCGAAGGGCCAGGCGCTGCTCGAATCGCAACAGAACATCTCTATCAGCGACCGTGAGCGGTTGTTCGGATTTCTTGAGGGGAGTGGTCGCATTATCTTGCCCGAACCGCAGGCGATGCTGACCCCTGCATCCAAGATGCCGGGACTCGATGGACAGAAGATGTCGAAGTCCTACAACAACACCATCTCACTGCGTGAGGATCCCGATGCAATTGCGGAGAAGCTGCGCCGCATGCCGACCGATACCAACCGCGTGCGCCGTAACGATCCGGGTGATCCAGCGGTCTGCCCGGTGTGGCAGCTGCATGAGGTCTACTCGAGCGATGAGACCAAGGATTGGGTGATGGAAGGGTGCCGTAGCGCCGGAATCGGCTGTATCGAGTGCAAACAGCCGGTAATCGAAGCGGTACAGGCGGAGCTGGAGCCGATCCGTGATCGCGCTCGCGAGTTTGAGAACGATTCCGATCTGGTACGCCAGATCATCGCTGAAGGAAGTGAGTCGGCGCGTGATGTGGCGCGCGAGACGCTGGATGAGGTACGTGAGGCGATGGGCCTCTCCTACCGATAGAGAGTGAAATGGAAATCGAAGAGCCAGAGGTAGAGAGCACAGAGGCGGAGACGGCAGAGCAGGACGCTGCCGAGCAGCCGAGTGCCGAGCAGGCGCCACCGGCCGACGGTACGCAGGGCGAAATGCCGTTCGCGATGGTAATGGGCGAGCAGGTTACCCAACTGCCGCAGGATCTCTACATTCCACCCGATGCGCTGGAGGTCTTCCTCGAGGCGTTTGAGGGACCGCTCGATCTGCTGCTCTATCTGATCCGTCGTCAGAACCTCGATATCGTTGATATTCCGATTGCTGAGATTACCCGCCAGTACATGGGTTACATCGATATGATGAAGGAGATTCGTCTCGAACTGGCCGCTGAGTATCTGGTGATGGCGGCGATGCTGGCTGAGATCAAATCGCGCATGCTGCTGCCGCGTCCACCGACTGAGGAGGGCGAGGAGGGAGATCCACGCGCTGAGCTGGTGCGCCGTCTGCAGGAGTATGAGCGCTACAAGCAGGCCGCCGAAGATATCGAGGCGTTACCGCAGGTGGGGCGCGATACCTTCCCCACCAGTGCGGTGGCTCCCGAGCGTGTCCAGACCCAGGACGATCCTGATGTTGAGATGCGCGAGCTGCTGCTAGCCTTCAAGGATGTACTGACCCGCGCCGAGATGTTTACCTCACACCATATCCAGCGTGAGGCACTCTCGGTGCGTGAGCGTATGTCGAATGTGCTCAGTGTGCTCGAGGCCGATAAGTTTACCGACTTCACCAGTCTGTTCGATGTTAAGGAGGGGCGGCTTGGAGTGGTGGTCACCTTCCTCTCGATCCTTGAACTGATCAAGGAGTCGCTGGTGGAGATTATCCAGTCCGAGCCCTTCGCGCCGATCTACCTCAAGGCCGCCGGTGGCCACAGCGGGGTCGAGCCGGTTGAACAGATAGAAGAACAAGAGATGCAGGATCCAACTGCAGAAAGTGACGATGATGAATGAAGAGAAACTGACCCATATCGTTGAGGCGTCGCTGCTTGCAGCGGGGCGCCCCCTGACCCTCGATAATCTGCTGGCGCTGTTTGCTGATGATGATCGTCCCGACAAGGGCGAGCTACGCAAGGCGATCGAGCAGCTCAATGAGCTCTACGCCGAACGCGGTATCGAGATCCTTGAGGTGGCCAGCGGTTATCGCCTGCAGGTGAAGAGCGATATGGAGCCGTGGGTCAGCCGCCTTTGGGAGGAGCGCCCAACGCGCTACTCACGCGCACTGCTCGAGACCCTGTCGCTGATTGCCTATCGCCAGCCGATTACTCGTGGTGAGATCGAGGATATCCGTGGTGTCAGTGTTAGCAGCAACATCGTCAAGACCCTGCTCGAGCGTGAGTGGGTGCGTGTGGTCGGCCATCGTGATGTGCCGGGCCGTCCTGCCATGTACAGCACCACCCGTGAATTCCTCGACTACTTCAATCTAAAAGGTCTGGGCGATCTGCCACCGCTCTCTGAGCTTCGCGACATCGATAGTATTAATGCTGAGCTTGATCTGGCACTCCCCGGTGAGGGCAAGAAACCGTTGGGTGGTGTTGAGGGTGATACAGAGGCCGAGGACGGGACCGCTGGTGAGGGTGAAGACACTTCAGTAGCAGAATCGGATCAGGCAGAAACGGACGATGCTGCTGATGGCGAGTCAGAAGATGCTTCGGAGGAGGCCTCGGGCGAGGCTGAATCTAATAACGGCGATATTGATGCCGTAGAGAATGAGATTGCTGCAGAGCCAGTAAGCGGTGATCCGGTCGAAGGTGATGAGTCAGAAGCTACTCCCGATAATGAGTCGGAAGAGATGTCTCGGGACGTAAGTGCCGAATCTGATGCTAATAGTGACGCCACGGAAGAAACGTCGGTAGAAGCGGATACTGAAGTTGCTGCGACAGTGACGGACGAGAATGAAACAGCATCGGATACCGATGCGGAGCAGCCATCGGAGAGTGATGAGGCTGCTGAAGTTGAGATACGCAAGGACGCCGACAGTGAGCAGGCGCAATAACAGACTATGGCTGAACGACTACAGAAGGTTCTGGCAGCGGCTGGTCACGGTTCACGGCGTGAGATAGAGCGCTGGATCGAGGCGGGACGCATTAGCGTTAATGGCGTCATCGCCGAGCTCGGCATTAAGGTGGGCGGGCACGACAAGATCCGTATCGATGGCCGCCTGATTAAACTCAAGAGCGCCGATGCGCAGCCAGAGCGGCGCGTGATTATCTACCACAAACGAACCGGTGAGGTGACCACCACCTCCGATCCAGAGGGACGTCCCACCATCTTCGATGGCCTGCCGAAGTTGAAGGGGAGTCGCTGGATCAATGTTGGCCGACTCGATATCAATACCTCCGGTCTGCTGCTGCTAACCAACGATGGTGAGCTGGCGCACCGTCTGATGCACCCCTCCAGCGAGATCGATCGTGAGTACTCTGTGCGAGTGCTGGGTGAGGTGACACCCGAGATGATCAAGGCGCTGCAACGTGGTGTCGAGCTCGAGGATGGTCGGGCACGATTCGACAAGATTTCCGAGGGGCGTGGTGATGGTGCCAACCACTGGTACCACGTCGTCCTCAAAGAGGGGCGTAACCGAGAGGTGCGTCGTCTGTGGGAGTCGCAGGGTGTGCAGGTTTCACGTCTGACCCGGACCCGTTTCGGACCGATCTCGCTGCCGCGTCGTCTGCCTCGCGGTGCCTGGCGAGACCTTGAGGATGGAGAGCTGAAGCAGCTACTCAATGCCGTTTCAATGCAGGTTGAAAAACCGTCACCAGCACCGGGACAGAAGCAGGCGCACAAATCCGCCAAAAAACACTCCTCTCCCTACAAGAAGTCACGTCCATCTAAAAAATAGCGCACTTCCAATTGTCTGGGTGACGGACAATCGGGGCGCACAGCATCGAAATCCGGGACCATTAATCCCGGCACAATCTATGGCCGACACCCCTCCCTTTTGAGTCCCATATCGGACTCTGTGATCGGTTTTTCATCGGTCATTTTGTGACCGCCAAATTTAGGTTGAATGCAGACGTGGCTTGGCTTGTTGCATTGATTGCGACTGCATATACTGAGAAGCACGCCTCGCATCTGAGGTGTTAAAGCTGTCCAGCGTTATCTTCAACTATCACTGTAATTGAACCGCCTAGAGTGCTGTCTGTCTCTGGCTGAATAAGGGATTCCCATGAGATCAGGAAAACAGTTGCTCTCTCTTCTGCTGCTGGCAACGGTCGTGTCGATGAGCGGTTGTGATAGCAGTGAAGCTGTGGATGAATCGGCCGGTGGTGAAATGCCTCCAGCGAGTGTCACGACTCTGCTCATCAAGCAGCAAGATGTGGCACTGCAGTATGAGTATGTGGGGCAGATTGCCGCCTCACGTGAGGTCGAGGTTCGAGCGCGTGTTACCGGTCTCGTTGAGCAGCGGCACTATGAGGAGGGTGGTCTGGTCGATGCGGGCGATCTTCTATTTCAACTTGAGCCCTCAACCTATGAAGTGCAGCTTGCACAGGCCGAGGCTGAGTTAGCCAGTGCAGAGGCAGAGCTTAAGCGTGCCAAACGTGAACAGCTACGCATGAAGCCGCTATTGGCGAAAAACCTGGTGAGTCAAAATCAGCTTGATGACGCAGACTCTGCACGCGACCTGGCAGAGGCGGCGGTCAAACTCGCGCAGGCAAGGGTGAAAAGCGCAACTATCAATCTCGATTACACGCAGGTGACGGCACCGATTGCAGGTGTTGCCGGTCGGGCGCTGAAGGTCGAAGGCGGGCTGGCTGAAGAGGGTGGCGATAGTCTGTTGACCACCCTGGCACAGACCGATCCGGTCTACGTCGATTTTGGCGTTGCCGAGGCGGTACAGCTGGATATTCGACGTGAGACCAAAGAGGGAAAGATTAGGCTCCCCGAGGGTGGCTTTAAAGTCGCTCTCTTCTCCGCCACGGGTGAGGATTTAAATCATATCGGTGCGATCGACTTTCAGGACTATAAGATCGATAGCCGCACCGGTAATTTTGCCACCCGTGCCATCGTAAATAATTCCGATGGGCTGCTGGCACCCGGACAGTTCGTCAATGTGAAGCTGCAGGGTGCGGTCCGTACCGATACGATCGTGCTGCCGCAACGCTCAGTATTAGACGATCCAGAGGGCAAGTATGTTTACGCCATCGCTAAGGATGAGAGCGATCAATCGATCGCCTTAAAACGTCACGTGGTGGTGGGCGAGTGGGTGAAAAATGTCGAAGGTATAGAGAACGGCTGGATTATTCGTTCTGGCCTGGAGTCGGGTGATGAAGTGGTGATCGACGGATCGGCGCGGATCTTCTTCCCGGGCATGTCGGTTAGTGCCACCCCGCACGGTGCTGAGCCAGCGCAAGATAGCAGTGTGGAATAGGGAGCCTATCTAAATGATCTCCCGCTTCTTTATCGACAGGCCCATCTTCGCCTTTGTCATTTCGATATTCATTATCCTGGCCGGATTGGCCTCCATGCGTACGCTGCCGGTCGCCCAGTATCCGGAAATTGCGCCTCCTGTGGTTCAGGTCACGGCCATCTACCCCGGTGCTTCGGCAACGGTAGTCGAGGAGACCGTCTCGTCCCCGATTGAGAACGCCATCAACGGTGTTGAAGGCATGATCTACATGGCCTCGACCTCGACCTCCAGTGGCGTCACTACCATCTCGGTCACGTTTGAAATCGGCACCGATGTCGATAAGGCAGCGCTCAATGTTAATAACCGGGTAAAACAGATCGAAGCGCGTCTGCCCCTGGAGGTCAGGCGTCAGGGCGTGGTTGTTGAAAAAAGCTCCTCATCGTTTTTGCAGGTACTGGCCTTCTATTCGCCCGATGGGCGGCATGACGATCTGTTCACTTCCAACTACGTCACCCTGAATGTGCTTGATCGCCTCAAGCGTATTCCGGGAAGTACCAACGTGCAGATCTTTGGTGCCAAGGATTACGCTATGCGTATCTGGCTTAAACCCGATCGCATGACACAGTTGGGTGTGGCGGTGAACGAGGTGATTGCCGCTGTTAACGAGCAGAATGCCCAGTTCGCAGCGGGCAAGATCGGTCAGAAACCGACGGGGAAATCCCAGGAGATGGTCTATACCATCACCACGCAGGGAAGGCTCTCTACGCCGGAGGAGTTCGGCAAAATCATAATTCGCTCGAATGCAGATGGCAGCGCGCTGAGGCTGAAAGATATCGCCCGCGTGGAGTTGGGTTCGAAGGATTACGACTTTGTCGGGCGCATCAACGGCAAACCCGCCACACTGGTCGGTATCTTCCTGCAGCCGGGAGCCAACGCACTGGATGTCGGGCAGAGTGTCGAAGATACAATGGCGGAGTTGGAAGCTGACTTCCCAGAGGGTTTGACCTATTCAATCCCTTACAACACCACCCGTTTTGTCGAGGTATCTATCCGTGAGGTACTCAAAACGCTCGGTGAAGCGATGTTGCTGGTATTCCTGGTGGTCTACCTGTTTCTACAAAACTTCCGTGCTACTTTGATTCCAATACTGGCAGTGCCGGTCTCCCTGTTGGGTACCTTTGCCGGGCTGCAGATGTTGGGTTACTCGATAAATACCCTGACCCTGTTCGGTATGGTGCTGTCGATAGGTATCGTCGTCGATGATGCAATCGTGGTACTGGAGAATGTCGAACGCATCATGCATGAGGAGGGGCTCAAGGCACGCGATGCTGCCATACAGGCGATGCGTGAGGTGAGCGGGCCTATCATCGCCATTGTGCTGGTACTGGTTTCAGTGTTTGTACCGATTGCTTTCCTCGGTGGACTGACCGGCGAGTTGTATCGACAGTTTGCCATTACCATCTCAATCTCGGTGGCGATCTCCGGTGTGGTCGCACTCAGCATGACGCCTGCGTTATGCATGTTGATACTGAAACATGAACACAAGGCGAGCAACGCCTTTTTTCGTTGGTTTAATCACTGGTTTCATCAGGTCACCGATCACTACGTTAAAGGCGTGGGGGTTCTGTTGCGTCGCTCTCTGCTCACGATGGGACTGTTTCTGGGAATGGTCGCCATCACAATTAATCTGTGGCAGAGCACACCGGGTTCTCTAGTGCCCGATGAGGATCAGGGTTATTACATCGCGGCGGTTTTCCTACCAGACGGTGCTTCACTCGAGCGCACCGATGCAGTCGTGGGTGAGGTGATCGAAGCGATTCAATCCAATCCCAATAATTTCGATGTGGTCTCTTTTACCGGTCTGGATTTTCTCGGTGGCAGCTTTAAAAATAGCGCTGCAACCATGTTTGTTACGCAAAAGCACTGGGATGAACGAGAGGTGCCGGTCAAGGCGCTGGTGGATGAGTTGTTCATGAAGACGGGTGCTATCAATGAGGCGCTGGTATTGGCGTTTAATCCGCCAGCGATCTTTGGTCTGGGTAATACAGGCGGATTTGAGTTCTACATTCAGAATCGTGGTGAGGGTGGGGCGGCTGAACTGGCCAGGGCGATGGAGGGCTTCAAGGGTGCGACACACGAAGAGCCGCGTCTCGGTATGGTCAACTCTCTCTGGCGTGCTAATACCCCGCAACTCTATGTCGATGTGGATCGAGAGCGGGCCAAGTCTTTAGGTATCAAGCTGGATGACGCCTTTAATACCCTGGCAGCGACGCTGGGCAGCTACTACGTTAACGACTTCAGTCGTTACGGCAGGGCGTGGCAGGTGTTGATCGGTGCCGATGTGCACTACCGTCAAACACCTCAGGATATCGGCCAGCTATTTGTGCTCAGTACGCAGGGGGAGATGGTGCCGGTCTCAGCCTTCGCACGTGTTGAGTACAGTTCCGGTCCTGACACTCTGGATCGCTTTAACAACCTGCCTGCAGTAAAGCTCTTTGGTGAGGGTGCCCCGGGTGTGAGTTCGGGACAGGCTATCCAGGCGATTCAGGATGTGGCCGATAAGTCATTGCCCAAAGACTTCTCCGTCGACTGGTCGGGTGCCTCCTATCAAGAGGTCCGATCTGAAAACACCGCCTTCATCAGTATGGGCATGGCGGTGGTGATGGTGTTTCTGATTCTTGCGGCCCTCTACGAGCGCTGGTCGTTACCGCTGTCGGTGCTGCTGGCACTGCCCTTCGGTACCTTCGGTGCCCTGGCTGCAGTCTGGATGCGAGACTTTACCAATGACGTCTATTTCCAGATCGGCCTGGTAACTCTGCTCGGACTGGCGGCGAAGAATGCCATTCTGATCGTAGAGTATGCGCTGTTGAAGTATCAGGAGGGGTGGTCCGCTGCTGCTGCGGCCATGGAGGCGGCGCGGCTAAGATTCCGTCCAATTATTATGACCTCGCTAGCCTTTATTCTCGGTGTGTTGCCTCTGGCGCTCTCGACCGGAGCGGGAGCGGGTGCCAGACAGTCGGTGGGAACCGGTGTGATGGGGGGTATGCTCGCCGCGACCTTCCTCGCGGTCTTCTTCCTGCCCTTCTTCTTCAAACTGCTGATCACCCGAAGGTTGCGCGCGCAAGCCGATGAGTTTGAGAGGCCGGTGAACTCGGTTAAACCGCAGTCGTGATTATCGCTCTGGCTATCGGTGCGCCTGGCAATTCTGGTTCGTAACGTTTGGTGAAAAAACTAACGCTACCCAAAAGGAGTCTCAAGGCGCACTTCAACACTCTGCAGAAGTGCTACGGGGAGCTGTCGTGGTGGCCTGCTGATTCACCCTTTGAGGTGATGGTCGGTGCGATCCTGACCCAGAACACCAACTGGGTAAATGTCGAACGGGCGATCGCTAATCTCAAAGCGAAGGGAAAACTCTCGGCCGAGGCGATCGTAAAGAGTCGTCACGACCATCTGGCTGCCTGGATCAAACCCTCGGGCTACTTCAATATCAAGGCGAAACGACTGCGTGCCTTCTGTGAGTGGTGTCAGGCAGAGGGGGGTTGCGAGGCGCTCTCTGACCGTGAGACCAATCTGTTACGTCATCAGCTGCTGGCTATTCACGGTGTGGGACCGGAGACGGCCGACGATATGCTGCTCTACGCGTTTGAACGTCCGGTGTTTGTGATCGATGCCTATACGCGCCGAATATTCTCCAGGGTTGGATTAATCGATGGGGAAGAGGGGTATGAGGTGTTGCGAGCCGCCTTTGAAGCGGCACTGGGCGAGGATGTTGTCTTATTTAATCAGGCGCATGCGTTGATTGTTGAGTATGCCAAACAACACTGCCGTACTAAACCGATTTGCGAGAATTGTCCGCTGGTACGGAATTGTCAGTCCGCCGCTGCGGGGTAGTCTCCGCAACGGTGCTGGTTAATGCAGCTGTTCTCGTTTGTGCTCACTGTGCAGTACGGTAAAGCCCGTATCGTAGATCGCATGCTGATCAGTGTGGTGGTGTAGCTCGGCCTTGCTGTGATGAGGCATCGAAACAAGAACCGGGGTGCCACGACTGGTCGTTGAGATGAAGTGACCATTAGGTGGTAGCAATTTATTCCGCTGAGCAGACACAGTTACGTCCTCCGCTTTTGGCGCTGTAAAGCAGGAAGTCAGCGCGTTTGAAAAGTGATTCAGGGGTGTCATCGATGCGAGTTGCAGCGACGCCGACGCTGACGGTAATGCCGAAGCGGGCACCTTCACACTCAAGTTCCATCTCCTCAACCGCCTCACGGATACGCTCGCCCAGCTGGGTAGCCCCCATCATCTCGGTGTTGTTCAGTAGTAGTACAAACTCCTCTCCGCCGAAGCGGAACAGCATGTCGGTTCCACGAGCGCATTTTCCAACGGTCTGGGCAAACTGTTTCAGGGCGCAGTCACCGGCGGCGTGGCCGTAGGTGTCGTTGACGTTCTTGAAGTGATCGAGGTCGAAAACCATCATCGCCAGCGGTGAGCCGTTACGATGGGAGAGGTCGATCTCACGTTTCAGTGCGGTCTCCAGTGCAGCACGATTTCCGATGCCGGTGAGAGGGTCACGCTGAGCTGACTGTACCGCACGGCGATAGAGCAGGGCGTTACGCAGTGGGTAGACCAGACCGACGATCATCTCCTCAACTAGCTTCAGCTGGCCATCGCTGAAGGGGCGACGACGCGAGAAGGTGATGGTGCCGAGTGTCTGGTTACCGAGGGTGAGCTGATAGCTCGCCTTGTGGTGTTTGGTGACACCGATCTCGAAGTGGATGTTATCGGATGGGAAGGTGTAGTTGAGTGCATCGAAGGGAACGTTCTGGCGAGCCTCACTATTGAACAGGGTCAGAACCTTGTTCCACTCCAGTGTGCTCTGCAGGATGGCGCTCAGTTCAAGCGCAATGCTGGCACCGTTCCCATAATCCTGAGATTCGGAATCACGCTTCTGGGCGTGAGCAGAGCCTCGGA
Source organism: Solemya pervernicosa gill symbiont (assembly GCF_002020875.1). Taxonomy (NCBI): domain Bacteria; kingdom Pseudomonadati; phylum Pseudomonadota; class Gammaproteobacteria; species Solemya pervernicosa gill symbiont. Next base: position 16,597 of record NZ_MPRL01000021.1, read on the forward strand.
GAGGAAAGGGAATGGTGTCGCCATTCTGAGTGTTAGTGATATCGCCTTGTGCTGCCATTGTTCTATCCTCGCGGTCGGTTTGTTCCTACTCATGCGAGAGTCGTGCCAATTATTGCCGTTAACTATAACCTTATGTAATAACAAAGAATAATGCGGGTGAGTTGGCGCGGCGATGGGTCTGTGACGTCATCTTGACGCTTGGAGCAGGAGGGGGGCGGTAAGAGTTTGCCGCCGATGACGATGATCTGGCGCAGCCCCAATGACAGGGAAGAGGGCATATAATGAGGGTATGCATTAAGGGTGGTGGAGAAAAAGAAGAATGGAAGAGTATAAGGTCCACGATGCGGCCGACGTGGTCGATCTGCTGAATCATATTGGTCCACTCGGTGAACGCCATCTTGGCGAGATCCTGATTGAAGAGGGGCAGATTACCGAGGAGCAGCTCGAAAAGGTGCTAGATGACCAACGCGAGTCGCTGACCTATCACCACCTCGGCACGATGATGGTTGAAGAGGGGTTGATCTCCCGTGAGCAACTCCACATCGCGCTGGCCCACAAGTTCAATATTCCCTACGTCTCGCTCAGGGAGTTTGAGATTGATGACAACGTCCTGTCGAAGATCCCCTCCGACCTGGCGCTTCAGTACAACGTGCTGCCGCTGGCTGAGAATGATGGCAAGTTGATCGTTGCGATTGAAAATCCACTCGATTGGGATGCGCTCGATGCGATTCGTTTCAACACCAACCGTTCAGCTGAAGTGGTGGTGACCTCAGCACGCGATATCAGTCTGGCCCTCAATCGCCACTACAGTGAGTTCGATGAGAATACGCCACTCGATGAGTTCGAACTCTCGCCAGTATCCGGTGCTAATGCCTTTGAAGAGGAGTCCTATGAGGATGACCTCGAGCAGCAGGCGATGCAGAAGCCGGTGGTGCGGCTACTCAATGCAATCATGTGGCAGGCGGTTCGGCGCAAGGCCTCCGATATCAATATTCGTCCGGAGAAGGATCGTGCCAGCGTCTACTACCGCATTGATGGCGTGTTGCAGTTCGTCCGTACCCTGCACAAATCACTGCTCGCCCCACTGGTCAGCCGTATCAAGATCACAGGGCGAATGAATATTGCCGAGCATCGCCTGCCACAGGATGGTCATGCACGGCTGGTTAAGGATAAACACCCGATCGATCTGCGTATCTCAGTAATGCCGACCGTGCATGGCGAGAGTGCGGTGATTCGTCTGCTCGATAAAGAGGTAGGACTGCGCCCACTAGAAGTGCTCGGATTTGGCGAACATGAGGTCGATACCCTGCGTGATCTGATCACCAAACCGCACGGCATGGTGCTGGTCACCGGGCCGACCGGCTCTGGTAAGTCGACCACCCTCTACTCACTGCTCAATGAGGTGAAACGGCAAAATCCGCACATCATCACCGTCGAAGATCCGGTTGAGTATGCGATGGACGGCGTCGAGCAGATTCAAATCTCAAACGTGAAGGGTTACACCTTCGCCGAGGCACTGCGCCACATCCTGCGCCACGACCCCGATGTGATTATGGTCGGCGAGATTCGTGACCTGGAAACGGCACAGATCGCCAACAAGGCTGCACTCACCGGACACCTGATGCTCTCCACTCTTCACACCAATGATGCGATCAGCTCCGTAACACGATTGATCGACATGGGTGTCGAACCGTTCCTACTGAGCTCCACACTGCTAGGCGCAATGGCGCAACGACTGGTGCGCGTTATCTGCGAAGAGTGCAAAGAGGTTGATACCATCGATACGAAACTGCGTCAGACACTCGGCGTTTCCGATGATGAGATCTTCTATCGTGGAAGAGGATGCCCCACATGTAGCCAGAGCGGCTACCGTGGCCGAGTCGCCGTCTGTGAAATCTTCACCGTAACGCCAGAGATCCAACAGCTGATCCACGCCAATAAAGGTGAGCAGGCAATCAGAGAGGCGCTTCACAAGGCGGGAATGACAACACTCTTTGAAGATGCGCTTGAGCTAGCCAGAGAGGGTCGTACCACCCTGGAAGAGGCCTACAAAGTCCGAACCGTCGGTTAATCATTAGGTAGGATGGGCGGAACGAAGTGATACCTACCATTTGACTGCTTGGCTTTCTCAAGTATTAACTACAGAAATTGATTTTCCAGGAGATATAGAACACCCTTCCAACGAAAAGCTGAGAAAGGAAGATACTCGGCACCACAATAAGCAGGATGCGAGCTACTATGCCAACCAATTTCACATGCTTACATAGCAGGGAAAGGTATGTAGGATGAAAATATCCCCCAGTCATTATCGTAGAAACAACAAAGTTGTCGCTAAAAGTGAGAACTATTGGCGGCATAACGTATTTATAAGAACCAGTCACATATCACAATATATGTGCTGGCTTCATAATTCACTGTTATACATGAAAGAGAATTAGATGGAATTTCCTACAGAAATAAGCATAAATCTTAGCCATTCGAATATTCCAAACCTGGAACCTAAGTCTATTAAGGTTTATAGCGGAATTACAACATTTGTAGGCCCTGATGGTTCTGGTAAAACTTCACTTTTAAGGGGATTGAAAACTGGTATTTCGCCTCATGTTTCAGGAAAGAAAGTTCGATACGTATCGGCAGGCAGATTAGGGCCACTAGAAAACTATAGATCTGATTACGACGGTCAAAGAGGCGGTAATCCACGATATGAAGAGGCTCGATATGGTGACAAAAACTCCATGCAGAGACGTCATCAAAATGAAACAGTAACTGGTGATTTTGCTACTCTGTCAGAAAGGCCAGATGTTCTGATCAAAGTTCAAGAAAGATTGAGAAAGCTCTTTAATAGAGACGTCCGTGTAGATTGGAATGGCGGCTATCTAAAAATTCATTTTGCGAGAGTCGATATTCAATCTAATGAATATTCGTCCGCACGCGAAGCCAGTGGCTTGCTTCACTTAGTATCAATTTTAGCTGGATTATATGATGATGAAGTTGGTGCTGTATTGATTGACGAGCCAGAAGTTTCACTTCACCCGCAGATTCAGTCGTTTTTATATCAAGAAATATCAAAAGTTGCAGGTAGCCCAGATCAATCCGGAAAGAAACTTATATTTGTTTCAACCCATTCTACAGAGTTCATACACTTGCAATCCGTTGATGACTTAGCCTCTGTTGTATTCTGTAGTGATGTGTACAAGGCACCTGTTCAAATTGATCCTTCGGTAGGTGAGTTTAGAAATAGAAAGATAAGGGCTCTATTGGCAAGAATGGGGCAAGAACATAAGCTGGCGCTATTTTGTGATAGGCCTCTCCTTGTAGAAGGACCAAGTGACCAAATAATTTGTTCTGGTATTAGCAGGGTTTTGGATTTAAATACTGAAGCTGCAGGCTCTCAAATACTCCCAGTGACAGGGAAAGGACAAATGCCTGCAGTGATAAAGCTCATGAGATTAATAGGAAAAAAGCCAAGTGTACTTGCAGATGCGGATGCGCTTGCCGATGGTTTTTATTTAATTAATTAATTTGTAACGCTTCATGAAGCAGATGATATTGCCATAGGTCTTGGTCATAGAAATGCAGCACAATTTGCACGAGGAATTTACCAGGACTTTACTCGTCTAGTAGATGAAAAATGGGATGATTTTAGTGTCTTGGCAACTAATCATGCGTACTGGTTAAATAGAGATCAAGAAAGAGATGAATCTATTGCAAAGCGTCGTTCTGTGTTTTGTAGTTTGTTAGAAATAAGTCCTGAAGACATAAAACAGATTAATAATCATTCTGAATGGGCTGGGTTGAAGACAAGGCTTCTATCATTAATTGACCTGTTAGGCAGTTTAGGTTGTTATATTCTAAAGAAGGGAACTATTGAGGCTTATTATTTAAATGCTAACCAATTAACGACTGACGAAAAGCCAAATGCGGCTGCTCACGAAGTTTCCTACATGGGAGAAATGGAATTACAACAATTAAATGATGCTTTTAACGATGTTGTTGATGCAATTAAGTATGCAGCCCAAGCAAAGAGCATTGATGAAGGCGCCGCGATTAGAGATATAGTTCTAGCTATTGTTACTCCAGCTCTTGCATCCATTACTGAAGCAACAACAGATATTGAGCTAAATACAAAATGTAGAAATCTATTTGGCAATATTGCGAACTTGTTCAAGCTATCTGTGGAGACCACTGACCAACTCTATTTGGTTGTAAGCTTGGAAACATCAATTTTGGACGTCAAAGGCTTTCCATTACGATTGGCAATTGGTGCAAACCCAATTGTAGATGTTAGCGCTCAGATGGAACTCGAATAAATGTATAACAAGGCGCTGCACTCGGAATAATAAAGCTGCACCGCTTCGCTATGCAGATTTATTATTCAGGTGAGCTTGGTCGTTATGTGTAAAAGTACAAAATATGAATGTACTATTTGTATGTAGTGAAAATCGACTACGAAGCCCAACGGGTGAAGCGGTGTTTTCAGAATGTGAAGGCATAAATGCTATTAGTTGTGGTACAAACAAGGATGCAGAAACACCAGTAAGCGGTGACCTCATTGAATGGGCTGATGTCATTCTAGTTATGGAAAAAAGTCATAGAAACAAAATATCAAAAAAATATAAAGAATTATTAAAAGACAAAAATCTGGCGGTACTAGATATACCTGATATATATGAATGTATGCAGCCAGAACTGATCCAGCTACTTAAGGTAAAGGTGCCCCGTTATGTGCGCATATAAACATCACATAACAAAACGCTCAAACAGACTGCCGTCGCAGAATATAATTATGTGCTTAAATAGCACAAGATTAATACAGCTACGGCGGTCGGCCTAGCTCTGCGTTATATGTTAAAAAATAGAAATGGCTAGTAAAGTAGTAATAAAAACAATAGAAGCATTAAATGAAATGCATACTGGCTCATTAATGAGTCGGCGTGCTGCTCTACTAAGGTGTGAAGAGTCTTTTGAGTTGTCTGATAGAAATGGGTATGAAACAAAGCCCAAAGTGTCTGAAACTGGAGTTATAGAGTTTAAAGATACACCTGAATGGCAGCAGGCATATAGTGAATTAAAGAGTGTGCTTTCTACTCGGGATAACATACCAAACAAGCAGCAACGAAAAGAGATTCGTAGGAAAAAAGCGAAAAGCTCAAAATGATGTGCATCACATCGAAAAAAAACCGGATCAGAGAGCCGAATTAAAGAAGTGGAGTGATTGAAACTCTAGCTCTTCACAGGTGAAGAAAAAAGCCCGGATCGCTGAAAGCGTATCCGGGCTTTTTTGTTTAAAACGTTACTTACTGAGCGTTGATGATTTCGCCATTACTCTCTTTACTATCGGCTCCCATGAGGTAGAGGTAGCTAGCCATGATGGTATCGGGTGTCGGCAGGCTATTGGGATCTTCACCGGGGTAGGCCCAGGCACGCATGGAGGTGCGGACGGGACCAGGGACGATGGCGTTGGTCCGGATGTTGGTATTGGAGAGCTCTTCGGCGAGCATCTGCATCATGCCGTTGATGGCGAACTTTGAGACGCCGTAGGCACCCCAGTAGGCTTTAACCTCCTGGGTGATCTGATCGGAGGTGAAGAGGATGCGGCCATCCTCGGCCTTGTTCAGTAGTGGCAGACACGCCTGGGTAAGCAGGAAGGCGGCGTTGAGGTTGACCTGCATCACCTTGTACCAACCCTCCGGGTCGTACTGGTCAAGTGGACAGAGGCGGGCGAGTGAGGCGGCGTTGTGAAGTAGTCCGTCGAGGCGTCCGAACTCCTGATCCATTACCTTGGCGAGATCGTCGTAATCCTTGATCACTGCGCCCTCGAGATTCATTGGGTAGATGGCCGGCTGTGGATGACCGGCATCGACGATCTCGTCGTAGACCTTCTCCAGCTTGTGAGTTGTGCGACCCAACAGTACAACCGTGGCACCATGCGCGGCAAAGCTCCTGGCGGCCGCACGGCCTATACCATCTCCAGCCCCAGTGATGAGGATAACGCGCTCTTTCAAGAGATCGGCTGCGGGTGAATAGTCTTGCATCGGTCGTTCCTGTTTGATGATTAATTCTGTTGCGGCCACTCAGCCGCAATATCTTGTGCGCATTGTAGACCACTCCGTATCGCTCCTTCGAGTGTTGCGGGCAATCCGGTGTCGGTGTAATCCCCCGCCAGCCATAGCCCCTCGACTGTAGTGCGGTTGGCCGGGCGGTAGGCGTTGATGCCGACGTTGCTGGCAAAGGTGGCGCGCTTCTCGCGAATAACCAGCGATTCCAGCGGCTCGGGCAGTTCAGGATAGTGGTGTTTCAGCTCCGCAGTGACGTGGTCAGCTAGTTCGCAGTTACTGAGATCCATATGCGGACCGTTGGCGCTGATCACTACCGAGAGCAGCCCTGGCTGGCCGCAGTTACGACGATCGATGACCCACTGACCGACTGAGTCGAGTAGGCCAATCATCGGTAGTTCGAGCCGTGTCTGTTCCGGGTAGCGCAGATAGATGGTGCAGATCGGTTCGGTGGGGATCTGTACTAGCTGGTTTGCGGTCTCATTGAGGCCTTCATGTGCCTGTAGCAGCTGCGCAGTGGCGGTGTGAGGTGTGGCGAGTATCACATGGCTCGCAGGGATCATCTGTTCATCGATCGCCACGCCGAGGATGCGGCCCTGCCCAATGATCAGTTCGTTCACACGACGACTGAGCTGAACCTGTCCATTATGACGTTCGATGTAGTGTGCTGCCGGTTCCGGGATGGTGGTGCCGAGATCGGTGCGCGGTAGTAGTAGATCTGAGTTGCTGCGCTGGCCACTGAAGGCCTCCTTCAACACCCGTATAAAGAGTCTGGCTGAGGCATTTTCAGGAGGGGTGTTGAGAGTGGCGATACAGAGCGGTTCCCATAGGCCATGCACCACGCGCCTCGGCTGTGCGGCGAGCCAGTCGCGCACGCTCTGCTCCTTTTTAAGGGTGAAGTGTCGACTGTTGAGTCGCGCCATGAAGAGTACTGTTTTCAGCTTGTCGCCGATCGAGACACCCTTGGCGGTGAGCAGTGCGCCCAGCAGGTGCAGCGGGGCAGGTAGGTTGGCTGCGCGCATCTCGAGTGGGGATTCGGTAGGGGAGAGCAGCTTGAGTAGCAGACTCTGGCGTTCGACCAGTTGGTTCTGATCGAGCTTTAACCGTTTGAGTAGATCGAGCGTCGCACTGTAGGCACCGATCATGATGTGCTGACCATTATCGACCCGGCTTTCGCCAAACTGGACACAACGGGCGCGACCGCCCAGCTGTTTGGCCGACTCAAGAAGAGTGACGGGGACGCCGCGGTGGCTCAGCTCGACTGCGGCGCTGAGTCCTGCCCAGCCGCCACCGACCACCACGACCCGTTGTTGGGCGACGCTGTTCCGATCAGGCATGCTGGCGACGCATCAACCGTTTATGTTGGCGTTTTTCGTGCTGCATTGTCTTCCAGGCGATCCAGAGCTTGCGCAGTGGTGAGATCGAGGTACGGCCCTCAAGCACCTTGTAGCCACCATCGATGATCTCATGCAGCAACGCTTCGTAGATGGCAGCCATCACCAGCCCGGTGCGCTGGCGATAGCGGTCATCGGGGGGGAGCAGGGCGTAGGCGTCGTGGTAACACTGCAGGGCGCGTTCGGCCTGGAATTGGAGCAGCTTCTCGACCCGCTCACTCGCCTGTGGCCGGCGCAGATCCTCGGCAGTTACTCCAAACTTCTGCAGCTCATCCTCGGGAATATAGATTCGACCACGCTCGGCATCCTCACGTAAATCACGCAGGATATTAGTCAGCTGTAGGGCCAGACCGAGCGCATCGGCATATTTTCGCGTGTGACGATCTTCATAACCGAAGATCTCTGCCGCGAGCAGACCCACCACACCAGCGACACGATGGCAGTAGAGGCGTAGTTCATTGAAGCTGGCGTAGCGCTGCTGCACCAGATCCATCTCCATGCCGTCGATGATCTCCAGCAGCTCCTCCTGCGGCATTGCAAACTGCTCAATGATCGGTTGTAGCGCCTGGCCGACCGGGTGTTGTGGTTCGCCGTGGTAGGTGCGTTCCAGCTCCTCGCGCCACCAGATCAGCTTGTTTTGTGCCACGCTCGCATCACGACACTCATCCACCACATCGTCCACTTCACGACAGAAGGCGTAGAGCGCGGTGATAGCACGGCGCTGCTCGGCGGGGAGGAAGAGGAAGCTGTAGTAGAAGCTCGAACCGCTGGAGGCGGCGCGCTCCTGACAATATTCGTCGGGGGTCATGGTCATGTTTGTAAATAAGGTTAGCTAATGATGCCGTAGTCGTGAGTGGAAAGACAATATATGCGATGAGTGATCGTGAGATTTGGTGCTGCATGAAGTATCATAACCTGTAATGAAAATAGGGTATTACGGTGGCTAATATTGATAGATTTGTTGGTGGTGAGGTATTGAAATGGGTTTGTCTATATATCTGCCGGTCGCTACTACTCCTATGTATAAAAGTACCATTGTCGTCTCTCCGCGTGAGCGTTTCTCTTCGGTCATTCCATCGTTGAAGTCGATCTTCAATACCGTAGACGATTCCGTTCCGGTGATTGTGGTTGAGGGGGTGACGCCCACAGAGATTAGAGCCGAAATTAAGGCACTTCAGAGCGAACGGCCGTTTAAGCATATAGCGCTTTCCTATCCGGTTACGCCCAATGAGGCACGCAATATTGGTGCGGCTGAGGTTGAAACCGAATTTGTCCTCTTTGCCGATAACGATATCGAGTATGAAGCGGGTTGGCTGGAGGCCCTGGAGAGAAATGCTGATGAGAATGATGCGGATGCGGTGGCACCACTTATTTTTATCGGTCCGTGTGAGACGGTGACCATTCACCACGCTGGTGGCAAATTGCACCATGAACGCGACGGTGCGAATCTCATTCTGAGCGAGCAGCATCGCTTTATGAATGTTCCTCTTGAGGAGGTGGAGGCCCAGCTGAGTGATCCATCGATGCTGGAGAATGAAGTGTGTGAGTTCCACTGTATGTTGATGCGCAAGGATCTCTACGATCGCATGGGTGGTCTGGATGAGCGGTTGATTACCCGGGAGCAGATGGATTTTGCCCTGCGCTGTATGGATATGGGCACCAAGGTCACCTTTGAGAAGGATAGTCGTGTCACCTATCGGGCCTACGATCCTTTCAATTCGGTCGATCTTCAATACCACCTGTTTCGCTGGTCGGATGAGCGTGCGGTGGAATCGATCAAGGCGTTTGAAGAGACCTGGGGTGTAAAGCTGAAGGCAGACAGGATTCGTTATAGCTGGATTCAGAACCATCGAGATAGGGCAATTGCTACCGTATACCCGTGGCCCAGAAAAGTGCTCGGGCGAAAATTTATGAGGCGTCTGATCTCGCAGAAAATAGAGCGCCGGGTGCGAGAACAGTTTGATATGAAACGCGCCAAGTTGGGTGAAAAATCGATACCTAATAGACCGGAAGTAGTGTGGGCGGGAACTCTGTTTGGTCTGGACGATGGGCGAAGCGGAAGCCAGGCTTGAATAGAAATATGCGAAAAGATTACGTGGTCGTTGGAGGTATGGCGACTATGCCTTCGCGTGCCGATACCGCACCGATGGCGATTGAGAGCGCGCTAGCTAATGTCGACCATCTCTACCTCTATCTCGATAAGTTTGATGTTATTCCGAGTTATGCCAAACATGAACGGATGACAATTCTACGTTCACAGGATATGGGCGAGATCGGTGCTAACGGTAAATTGCTTGGTCTGTCGCTGTGTGATGGTGCTGACTACTATGCCTGTTTTGATGACGATATTTTATACCCGAATAATTTTATACAACGTCTCTATAGAGAGTGTGTGAAGTATGACGACCGTGTGGCAGCGGGTGTGCATGGCAGTGTGTTTGAAGCAGATATTGCATCATATAGACAGGATAGAAAGGTCTATGATGCGGTCAGTCGACTCTGCTTTGGAAAGCGGGTTGATGTGCTGGCCACCTGCGGGACATTGCATCCGATTGCGGCAATGAAGTTTGATGTAAATCAGTGGTCGGATGTGAATATGGTCGACCTTGGGTTTGCCTTCGAGGCAAAAAATGTGGGGCTGGGCCTAAGGGTAGTGTCGCGTCGAAAGCAATGGATCCAACGCCTAGGTCGGTGTCAGGCTGATAGCATCTACGCCAAATTACGCCAAGATGATGCGCTTCAAACCCTAAAGGTTAAAGAACTATTGGGACTGGGGGAGTAAAGCTGCTCTGCTTGCTGCAAGGGACGCGTGGTGAATACTAACTATGTATAAATATGCCCAGACGAATATTCAGCTCTATAGTCAGCTGCGTGCACTCAATTTTGATATTAATGCCGTTGAGCTGATATTTAAGGCCTACGAACTCTCGCTGGAGCTCTTTCCGTCGCATTTTCGTGCCAACGGCAGGCCGTTTCTATGCCATCTGGTCGGAACCGCGAGCATTATGGCTGAACACAAATTTCGGGTGGAACTGGTGGCTGCTGCACTGCTGCACTCGGTATATCTATTCGGTCAATTCGGAGATCCAAGGCCAGGTGTTACGGAGAGGAAACGTAAACAGGTGATTGCGGCTGTAGGTGAGGAGGTGGAGTCACTGGTTATGGTCTATACGGAATTCCCCTGGAGCAGAAGTGCGACTGGAGAGTATGCCATACAGTTCGGCCAGATGAGTGATCGTGATCGCGAGATTTTGATTATGCGCCTTGCAAACGAGTTAGAAGAGAATCTCGAATTTGAAATGGCCTATAGCCGTAAGGATCACTTGGCCCTCTACGAGGGTCGTGAGGATCAACTGAGATCGCTGGCCTTAGCGTTGGTTAATGATGAGTTTGCCGTCGAACTAAATGCCGTTATTAATCCGACGCAAACGAGTACGGTTTCAGAACGACTTAAACGTACCGACCGATGTCTTTTCTCCGCAGTTCCCACACCATGGTTGCATAGAGTTGTGGCCTATCTTTATAAAAAGAGACGTAAGCTTAATAAGCTGTTGTTCCGTTTCAAATAGTAATTAACGCCTGACGCGTTTTGGTAGGAGTGCCCGGCGCACGATACCGTACCAGTCGCGTCGTTCGAGTCGTGGTCTTTCGAATGGGTTGGTGCGCTCGCGTAGTTTGTAGAGCACTGTCACACCTCCTTCGCAGATCATTCGTAGCTCAAATCCAAAGCGTCCTTTCAATACGATGCCGAGTGGGCAGCCAGCGCGCAGCATCTTCTCGGCGCGGTCTAGCTGTAGGGTGATCAGGTCATCCATACGCAGTGCCTTGCGTTTCTCTTGTAGGTATTTCTCCCCAACGCCGAAACGTTTCATCTCATCCTGTGGCAGGTAGATACGGTCGTTTTCGTCGAAGTCCTGTCCGATATCCTGCATGAAGTTGATTAGCTGCAGGGCGCTGCAGACGCCATCGGAGAGGGCAAGGTTGCGTGGTGTGGCAGCACCGAACAGATGTAGCAGCAAGCGACCAACAGGATTGGCGGATCGACGACAGTAGTCCATCACCTCACCAAAGTCGGTGTAGCGTCGTTTCTCGACATCCTGACGAAAGGCGCTGAGCAGGTCGTGCAGTAGCGAGTAGGGGAGTGCGAAGCGTTCGATGGCATCGGCCAGGGCGATGAAGATCGGCTCATTGATGCTCTCTCCACGTTCCAGGGTATGCAACTTCTCGCTCATCGCATCGAGTTCGGCGTAACGCTGGTCGACGCTCAGATCACCTTCGTCGGCGAAGTCGTCGGCGGTCCGAGCGAAGGCGTAGATGGCCGCAATCGGTAGCCGTATACGACGTGGCATCAGCCAGGAGGCGACGGGAAAGTTTTCGTAATGGCTCTTGGCCATATCGAGGCAGTAGCGGTAGGCCGCCTTGATCTCTCTGGAGGAGGACATCGAAACTATTCGCTATCGCTGCTGGATGTTTCGGCCGACTCGACCCGGCGCGGTGCGCGTTCGATCTGCTGGCTATCACCGACCTCTTTCTTGGCACTGATACCCATCTCGGTGAACTTGCGCGCCGAGGGGAGAATGCGAGTGTCGAAGGAGCCTACCGCTTTATTGTAGTGATTCACGCTGCTATCAAGGCTTTTGCCTACCTTGGAGAGGTGATCGGCAAAGGTGGCGAGGCGATCGTACATCTCCTCACCCAGCTTACGAATATTCTCGGCGTTATCTGCCAGTGCCTCCTGACGCCAGCCGTAGGCAACCGCACGCAGCAGCGCGACAAAGCTGGTGGGGGTGGCAAGTATCACCTTGTCGGCCAGTGCATCCTCGAGCAGTTTACGATCGTTATCGAGCGCGGCGGTGAGGAACTGGTCACCAGGGATGAAGAGCACCACGAAATCGGGACTGTTTTTGAACTGCTGCCAGTAGGATTTGGAGGCGAGTTCTTTAACACGTTCACGCACCTTGCGGGTGTGACGGGCCAGTTCACGCTGGCGACTCTCGTCATCGGTCGCCTCAACGGCGCTGAGATAGGCGTCGAGTGGGGTCTTGGCATCGACGATGATCTCGCGCCCGTCGGGCATGCGTACGATCATGTCGGGACGTAGCGCACCCTCTTCGGTCTGCACCTGCTCCTGCTCGTAGAAATCGCAGTGCTCGACCATGCCAGCCAGCTCGGCGAGGCGCTTGAGTGTCATCTCACCCCACTGACCACGCACCTCGGGACGGCGTAGCGCCTGCACCAGATTGCGTGTCTCACCCTGCAGTAGGCGTTGCGCCTCGGCCATCGTCTCAAGGTGTTTGCTCAGTGAGCCGTAGGCGCTCTGGCGCTCGCTCTCCATCTTCTGGATCTGGCTCTCGGTCTTCTGCAGCGCCTCTCGGATCGGTTTGACCAGATTCTCAACCGCTTTTTCGCGTTGTGAGAGTTCCCCCTGTGCCTGGGTCTGGAACTGCTTCAGGTTCTCCTGCGCCAGCTTCAGGAACTCGGAACTGTTGTGTTTCAGTGCCTCGCTCGCCATCGCACCGAAGGTGTCGCTGAGCTGGCCACGCGCCTCCGCCTGCGCCTTCTCCAGTGCGGCGATCTTGTCGGCTGCGCTACGCTGTTCGTGTGCCAGCTCGCTACTGAGCTTGATCTTCGCCTCACGCAGGGTGGTGACCTCGCGTTGCGCACGCAGGTGGCCGATCAGCAGACCGAGGCCGAGGGCGAGCAGGGCGGTGATAATTACGACGGTGAGTTGTGTGGCATCCATGGGCTGGAATCATACCATTGCGGGCGATGTGAATAGCCCCCCGACGTGTCGGTGTAACGCAACTTTCATTTTTACCGCCAAGTTGCGTATAAATACGCCATTCTATTCATTCCAACCGAACAGTTTCGCAGCGCCTTCGCTGTAATTGGAGAGAGCAATGACCATCCGAATCGGCATCATCACCGCGTCCGACCGCGCCAGCGCCGGTGTCTACGAAGATATCTCCGGCAAGGCGATTATCGAGACCATGAACGACTACCTCACTTCATCGTTTGAGCCGGTCTACCGGGTGATTCCCGATGAGCAGGCAGAGATCGAGAAGGCGATGATCGAGCTGGCCGATAAAGAGGGGTGTTGTCTGATCGTCACCACCGGCGGCACCGGCCCGGCGCTACGCGATGTCACCCCCGAGGCGACCGAGGCAGTCTGTGAGAAGATGATGCCCGGCTTCGGCGAACTGATGCGCCAGACCAGTCTGCAGTATGTGCCGACGGCGATCCTCTCGCGCCAAACGGCAGGTATCCGTGGGAAGTCGCTGATTATTAACCTCCCCGGCAAACCCAAATCGATTCGCGAGTGTCTCGATGCCGTCTTCCCGGCGGTACCCTACTGCATTGATCTGATTGAAGGCCCGTTCCTCGAGTGCAATGAGGAAGTGATGAAACCGTTTCGACCCAAGGCGAAGTAGTATTCGCCTTTGTCACTGATCAAGTCGACCCGTAACGAGTGGTGCTAGTTTTATAGGGTGGGGAACGGATATTGAGGTGAGACTATGAGAAGAGAGATACGCTACATCTGTTTGGGCCTTTTTTTGCCTCTCTCTATGAACGGAAGTGTGCAGGCAGAGACAGACACAGCAGCAGAGCTGCAGGACCACCGTCAGCTAGTGGAGATGCCAGCCAAGACCCGCGCACTGATGCGCGCCGATATGCAAGATCATCTGGCAGCACTCACCACCATCTTTGCACTACTGGCTGACGATCAGTATGAGAAGGCGGGCGAGGTGGCCGAGCAGCGCATGGGCAAGAGCACGATGGGCAAGCACCGGGAGAGTGGAGTACCACCGGGGCGGTATATGCCGTTGGCGATGCGCGAGTTAGGCTGGGGCATGCATGAGTCGGCGAGTGAGCTGGCCGAAGTCGCCAAACAGGGCGATGTGAATAAGACCTACACTGCGCTGCAAAAACTGACGGCAGGTTGCGTCGGCTGTCACATGGCGTATCGAACACGATAACGGGGTTTGAAGATGGACTTAGATAAGACAAAATATTTTTTCCGCATTGTTCCCTTCAATGCTGAGGGTGAGCAGATTTCAGTGATCGATGTGCTGGAAAATTTCTCGGCGAATGAGCTTGATGCCTGGCTCGGCACGGTCGTGGCGCTGGCTGATGGACAACATACGGTACAGGAGCTGTTTGATCATCTGGGTGGTCACTATGAGGCAGGGCCGCCGGAGTCGTTTGAGACGACGCTTGGTTCGGTCTTCGATCGCCTGTTAGAGGCGGAGGTGATACGACTGGGCGATGAGCAGGTCGAGCTTCCCGAATATCTGGCCGTTCCTTTCAACCTGCAGGAGCGTGAAACGGCTATCGAGTCGATGGTCTCCGACGGTTACATCACCCAGGAACACCTCACCAAGCACTGATTCTAGAGCAGCGCACACCCGAATCAGGGATGTGCGCTGACGATCCCGTTACGACCCCATAAAGAACTCATTGTCGAGAGGACTTGGTTCAGGGTCGCGTGTCGGCTCCTTGGCCTTCGGCTTTGATTTACTCTTCTTCGGTTCAGGCTGCTTCACCTTGGTCCGCTTCTTACCCTTACAGTCGATATCGGCCTTGGTGGCACTCACCTGGCTCATATCGAGTTTACCCTTGGCGTTCAGGCTCAGTTTTAGGATCATCGGTACGGTAGTCACCGGGTCCGCATTGGGCTGGGTGATATGGGTGACGAGGTAGACCGGCTCCTTTTTTAGCTGCTCCTTGGTGATCAGGTACTGGGTGCCGAGACTGCTGATGCCCTTGATGGCGCTGCCAAAGCCGAGACGTGCCCAGATAGGCTCTTCGTAGACAGGCACGCGGAAGGTATCGAGCAGATTGGTACCGCTCTCCTGCCAGCCTCCCTCCTCATGCAGCACATGCTCACCATCGACCCAGCGGTCGTGGGTCCAGCTCACTGTCAGATTCCACTCCTGGTAGACATCGTAGATCCAGTATCCGACCGGACCACCGCGGTGGCCGCGAGGATCCTCGAGGTAGGCGGTCTGGAAGGTGCCGTCCCCAGGCGTATCGAGGATGGTGGTGCTGATCAGCAGCCCCTTGTCGTTGAACTTGCCGCCCACCCGAAGCTTGGTACCGCTCGGTTTGTGGGTGAACTTCTTCTTCAGCTTCTTCGAAACCGGGTCGTCGACGGTGTCGGGTTGTGCCGGCTCATCGCCGCCACCCATCATGCTCGATGGGCCCATGCCGAAGCCGCCACCGCCACCGCCGAGAAGACCGCCCAGGGCACCGCCGAGCATGCCGGTTGCCTTCTCGGTCAGACGTGCACCGCTGCCGACCTCACTGTTAGGGCCGACGCTGATGGCACGATTAGCGGCCGGGTCGGGGCAGATGGGTGGGGAACCGATAGCGATCTTTGGCTTCTTGGGACAGGGAACCTCGATGAACTTCTTCACGTTGTTGCGTTTAACCGCTTCATAGCCCGCCTCGGCCTCGGCGAGCAGCTTGCCGCAACGGTCGAGGTTGGGGTTACGTGCCATGGTGAAGAGCAGGGTGGCATCGCTTGAGGCTGCATCCGAGACCCGCTTCAGACAGGCATCGAGTTCGGTCTGCGCCTGATTGGCGGCCTGATCGCGAGCCTTGGCCGCCTCTTCACGTTTCGGTTTGTTACCCTCGCGCAGCTGATCAAGCTCCCCCTCCAGCTGTTCATGTTTGTCGTTGGCCTTGGCTAGATTGGGCCAATCCTCATCGGCCTGTTTGCGTAGTGCATCAAGCCGATCTTCTATCGGTTTTACCTCGCCCTCGAGTCGTTTCACCTCACGTAGCCATTTTGCGCGGTCGGCATGGAAATCGGCGATCAGGTTGGAGTAGGTCTGGGTGTAGCCGGTGATATTGTTGGCGCGGGAGAAGTCACTCGCCTCCTGCTGGGCACGATCGTAGTACTCCTCGGCCGCCTCCAGTTCCAACTTGGCGCGACGATAGTCGTCAAGTTTGTCGCCATGTTGTTGCTCAAGATTGTTGATCTCCTCATAGGTCGCTTTGAGGCGATCGCGAAGCGTCTGTGCAGCCTTGGCCGCATCCTCAACCTCTTTGTTCTTGGCGTTCTCGGCGTCGTCTAGTTTCTTGATCGCCGCTTCGAGCTGTTTGTTGGCCTCGGCGAGCGCGGCATCGTAGGCGTTCCAACAGGCGCGTCGGCGCTCCAACTGACACTCACTGGCATTAGCCTCAAGCTTCGCCTTCTCAGTGCGGATATTGGCGAGCAACTCATTGGCCTTCTCGATAGAGCGGCGCAGCTGCATGATCGACTCGCTGGCGCCTGCAATGGCAGCGCTGTTGGCAACCAGTTCACCCTCAAGTGTCCTGATGCGGCCCATACGCTCTTCATTCAGCCCCTGTATAATCTCGATGCCCATATCGATCGACTGCTTGAGTTCGCTTCACATAGCCATTGATCGCCTGCGCGGCGATGTCGGCAACCAGCATCTTGTTAAATCCACCCTTGTTGCCCGCCTCGATCGAGTTGACGACATTGGTTACCACACCATCGGCCACACCCTGAGAGACGCTGGGTGGAAACCCCTCGTCCTGAAGCATCTGTTTGATGCCAGATTTGGCCTGTGCAATCGCCTCCTCCTTGAAGGAGTTAGGGTCGAGTGCCGCCATACCCCCCATGCGCACTGATCCCGAAGCGGTCTCATCGCTACCGACCATGGTGTCGACCATCTCTTTTAATACTCGGGTTGGTGATGAGAGGTCTCCGGAGAGGAACTTGGCCGCCTCCCAGGCACCCTTGGAGATACTGCGCAGTACCTTGGCCGTCTGCCACGCCAGCACGGTGCGGTTGAGCTGATCCTGTGTCAGGTTGCCGGATTGGGTCAATGTTTCACGATTGGCGATAGTCAGCTCAAGAATACGCTCCATGCAGGCGCGGGCGGCGTAGGCCTTGTCCTCGGCCTCTTCCGCTGACCGCCATGGATAGCGAAGCGAAGGCGGTTAGTCCGCGATAGTCGACGCCGTCTGCCTATTCGTAGTTGAGAGCGTGAGCGAACGACGGAGAGCAAAAATAGCGACTCCCCGGGAGGGTGTTGAGCAGCCTCTGATACCACTCGCAGTCGGGGCCGTAACACTTCTCATCGCTCGCAATGGAGACCTGTGAACCTGCGGCCTGTAGGTTGGGGCTGAATGAAAGTGTAATCAGTAGTGCGGTGAAGATAGGAATGAGCTTCTGCCGCAGCATGCGAGGCCCCTTGGCTTGTTGTGTTTAGTTCTCAGCAGAATATAGACCAATGATGGCGATTAGAGCAGTGGCAATTTTCCAGCTGTGAGCCGTTGGAGGTATTCCGCTGATGATCGTAGCTGCGAATATTTCAATGTGCGCAGAGGCTGTTTACAAGCGCTGACCGCCATGGATAGCGAAGCGAAGGCGGTTAGTCCGCGATAGTCGACGCCGTCTGCCTATTCGTAGTTGAGAGCGAGAGCGAACGACGAA
>NZ_MPRL01000022.1:0-38074 GCF_002020875.1 Solemya pervernicosa gill symbiont
GGGGCGCCGTAGGCATAAACGGTCGCGTTAAGTATTTGCCGCTTGCTTGGGCTTGGACGCCCAAAACAAGCTTCCGCAAAAATAGCGACTCCCCGATATTGGCGAGAATCGTGGCGATTGCCGATACCTGGGATGCGATGACTGGTGATCGCGTCTACCGCAAGGGTATGACACCTGAGAAGGCGCTATCGATTATCGAGAGTGAGTTCGACTCAGGACAGTGGGACCCAGAGCTGGTGAGGGTCTTTGTCGCAATGATGCGTGGTGATCTGGAAGCGCGCCATGAGGTAGAAGAGGATATGTTCGGTGAATCACCCGCGTAAAAAACGCGGGGTAGGGGCAGTGTTTCGCTAGCCGTTCATCGCCGCGACTTCAGCAGGTGCACGCACGTGGGTCTCCCAGCTGTTAACGATGGTGCAGAAGAGCTTGGCCGTCTGTTCCGCATCGTAGACCGCTGAGTGTGCCTTCTCCGACTCCCACAACAGTCCTGCCTCTATCGCTGCACGCGCCAGAACGGTCTGGCCGTAGGCGAGACCAGCGAGTGAAACAGTATCGAAGGTGCTGAAGAGGTGGAATGGATTGCGTTTGATATTGCAGCGATTGGCTGCTGCATTGATAAAGGCGAGATCGAAGGCGGCGTTATGGCCAACCAGAATCGCCCGTTTACAGTCGTGAGCCTTTACCTGTTTGCGAATCGGCCGGAAGACATGGTCGAGCGCATCCTTCTCATCCTGGGCAATACGCAGCGGATGGTAGGGGTCGATACCGTTGAGCGCCAGCGATTTAGGATCGAGATTGGCATCCTTGAAGGGTTTGACGTGGCAACTGTGGGTCTCGTGTGGGACCAGCATACCGCTGAGATCCATGCGAACAGTGACCGCCGCTACCTCGAGCAGAGCATCGGTGGCAGAGTTGAGTCCGCCCGTCTCTACATCGACAATAACGGGCAGGAAGCCGCGAAAGCGGCGTGATATCGGTGAGCTGTTGGCATGTTCTGACATGCGCGTAGGATAACGGAAGGCGTGGCCGAAAGCTAAGCTCAAAGTTTAAATTGTGTGACAAAAGTCGAGAAATAGCGTGCTAAAACGATCATATTCCCTGCTAATTCTGCTGGTTAGCCTAACCAGTCTGGTTCATGCCGATCCGGCGCTGTATGAAAAGGGGCTGCTCTGGCAGGTGGAGCGACCAGGAGAGACGGCCAGCTTTGTGTTTGGCACCATCCACTCCGAAGATCCCCGGGTGATCGAGCTGCCGATCTTCGTTCGCCAAAGTTTCAACCACTCCCAACGCCTTATCATGGAACTGGTACCCGATCCGCAGGCGATCGCCAGCATCGCCGGAAAGTTTCAGCTAACCGGTGGTAAGACTCTTGAACCGATGTTTGATGCCGAGCTCTACCGCCAGGCCATGACGATTGCCAGCAACTTCGGTCTGCCGGAGATCGCCGCCAAACGCTTCAAGCCCTGGGCGCTTGCAACCACTATTAGTATCCCAAAGCCGGAGACGGGTTTGTTTCTCGATAATCGCCTCTATCTGATGGCGCAACGTGATAAGAAGCCCGTGTTCGGTCTCGAGAGCGCCGAGGAGCAGCTTAATATCTTCGACAAACTCTCCGATGAGGATCAGGTCACCCTGCTGCGAGATTCGGTTGAAAACCATCCACAGATCGCCGCTGAACTCGAGAAGATGCTCCAGGTCTACGTAGCACGTGATCTGGGTGCGCTCTGGGAAATTCAAGAATTGGCAAAAAATGACGGAGATGCCGATCTGAACGAGCGTCTTGCGAAGCGCATGGTCGATGATCGTAACCGGCTCATGGTCACCCGTATGACGCCCTATCTGGAACAGGGACGAAGCTTTGTTGCAGTGGGTGCGCTGCACCTGCCGGGTGAGGTGGGGATTCTGAATTTGCTTAAGCAGCAGGGGTACAAAGTGAGTCGGGTCTATTAACTACTACCTTGAAGGGGGCGGAGTCGAATCGACTCCGACCCCTCGTCCTAGATCGGTTCGTTTTCGTAGGGTGGGCACGGTTGTAGTGCCCACGCAGGCATACGGAATGCTAATGCGGTGATGGTTCAGCGTGGGCAGAGAAGAGTACCCACCCTACGGCTACTCCTCTTCCGGTGGGCAGAGACACTCAATCAATCGCTCTACCTGCTGAGTGCAACAGCCGCTTCCCATCGTAGCGTAGGTCTCTGATTTCACCGCTTCTACGGATGAGGCCCCATTAGTAATGGCGTTGATAATGTCTATCTTAAGAACCTCGTTACAGGTGCAAAGATTTTGATCTAAATCCTTCTTGAGAATGAGTGGGAGCTTGTCTAAAGGGTTTTTTGAGGGGGTGTTATTCACTTTCAAGTGCCCTGGTGCTTTCGATATTCGAGGTTAGTGTATCAACTTATTGACCTGTCATTCATGGTTATTACACTGACCCTAAATATTTAATATCAATTATGAATGCCCTAAGGTTTGCTGTGCGCCGGTTTGTTTTGCTCTTGTGTTAGTTTATTTGTATCTGTTTGTTACTAGCTTTACGAGGGCATTCCAATTGAATTCGATGCCGGCTTTCTTGAAGCTCCCGAGTTTGATTACGCCTTGAAAAAACTCCTGGCTACTTTCTGTATTGTTATCAATTACTACTGTTCGAAGTCCGTCTAGCGGGGTGGTTCCTTTGTGGTTTGTTGATGATGTGATGCTCGGAGTGTTTTGGGTGTCAAGTTGATGTTGTTGAAGTTTGATGATGGCCTGATTGAGGTTGATGTCTGATTTTAATTTTGAAATTTCAGAGTTTAATTTCTCGATCCTTAGTTCCGTTAAGGGGTCGATGTTGTCAGTTATGTGCTGGCTGATGTTGGTCTCTGGAAGGTTTAGGTACAAGGCAAGAGCGTCTGCTATTGCTCTGAGCGACGATTGTTTGTCGGTGGGTTCTATGCAGAATAGCGTGTCATCTCCTTTGTTTGTAATGTGACTGTTTGATGGGATTCCTAGGTCGTTTAAGAACTCTATGAAATACTGGAGGTATCTGGTGCATGCAACTTGTACAGACTCATCGAAAGTGAAGTTTGCAGTGATTTTGTTGGCGAAACCACCTAAGGAAGCATTGGTGTTGGCTGTCTCTGTTGCTGAGTTCAAGTCGTCTTTAATTGTGTTTATAGTTTTTCCTATATTTTCCTTGTAGTCAGCTGTTACATCAAATAATAGGTCAATAAATTCTATTGAGTCTGTTGATTCTTCGATTGATATATAGCGCTTTGATGTCTCGTTGATCTGTTTTAATTGATTGGCTATTTCTGTTCTAAGAAATAAAGGGTTTATGTGTGTGTTCCACTCAGCTGTTTTGATTGTCCATATGTATTTTAGTCTTACCTTGTCGTGTCGGCAGTCAATCCACAGTTCGTCAACATGTTTTCCTAGAGAGTCGTCTCTGTTGTTTAGGCGGAGTATTAGCTCCTTAGGAAGTGATGAGAAGTTTAGCTGGCCAATGTCTGAGATTGTGATTGTTGGTGTGTCGCCTTCAGGAAAAAAGAATGTTTCATTGTCATATTTTGACGAGTGTTCTGGGTTGTTAATTGCGTAATAATTGCCGTTATAGTTGACAGTCCATGTCGTCCAGTCACTGTTGTTTTTTGTTAGGCTGATCATGAGCTTCCTTGCAGAAATAAATGGTAAACGTGTTAGTTGGTTGCTTTCCAGTTGAGGGGATTCCCAGCTCTTAATGGTATAACCTTTTCATCTCCGAACGGATAACTCTCCGGTACCTCCCAGCTCTCTTTTTTCAATGTGATCGTATCGCTGTTACGCGGCAGGCCGTAGAAGTCTGCGCCGAAGTGGCTGGCGAAGCCTTCGAGTTTGTCGAGGGCGCCGGCGGCGTCAAATGCTTCGGCGTAGAACTCGATAGCGGCGTGGGCGGAGTAGACGCCGGCGCAGCCGCAGGCCGACTCTTTGGCGCCCTTGGCGTGGGGGGCGCTGTCGGTGCCGAGGAAGAATTTTGGATTGCCGGAGGTGGCGACCTCGATCAGCTTCTCGCGGTGTATTTCGCGTTTGAGGATTGGCAGGCAGTAGAAGTGGGGGCGGATGCCACCGACCAGCATCGCGTTGCGGTTGTAGAGCAGGTGCTGCGGGGTGATGGTGGCGGCGACGTTATCGCTTGCCTGCAGGACGAACTCGGCCATCTCTTTGGTGGTGATGTGTTCGGCAACTACCTTCAGATCGGGAATGCGGTCGATCAGCGGTTTCAGTACCTCATCGAGGAAGCGCGCTTCTCGGTCGAAGATGTCGACTTCTTTGGCGGTGACCTCACCGTGGACCAGCAGCGGCATACCGACCTCGGCCATCTTCTGTAGTGTCGCCTCGGCCTTGTGGATGTCGGTCAGGCCCGAGTCGGAGTTGGTGGTGGCACCGGCAGGGTAGAGTTTGACCGCCTTTACTGCACCGTCTGCTGCTGCCTTCTCGATCTCCTCGGGTGGTGTGTTGTCGGTGAGGTAGAGGGTCATCAGTGGTTCGAAGGCCGACCCTTCGGGTAGCGCCTTGAGGATACGGTCGCGATAGGCGAGTGCCTGTTCGGTGGTGGTAACCGGGGGGCGCAGGTTGGGCATCACGATGGCGCGGCCGAAGCGTTCGGCGGTGTGGGCGACCACGGCTTGCATCGCCTCGTCGTCTCGAAGGTGGAGGTGCCAGTCGTCGGGGCGGGTGATGGTTATCTCGGTCACGGTTTTTCTCTACACTGGGGTAATGGGTCAATAGTACCAATCAACGCATCTCGCGTCTTAGTGGACAGGAATAATAAAGGGGAAGGTTTATGAAAAAGGGCTTGCTGATACTGCTGATGCTGGGACTTGCCGCGCCACTGTGGGCCAATGACGACGAGGATCACTACGACCGGGTCACCCTCTCGGTAGAGCGGGCGATGGAGGTTGAGAATGAGTTGATGCAGGCGACGCTCGCGATAGAGATCGAACGTAGCGATCCTGCAGAGCTGGCCGATGAGATCAATCGCACCATGGCAGCAGCACTGCAGCGGGCGAAGATGGCTTCCGGTGTGACAATTGAGAGCGGCCCCTACCGTACCTATCCGGTGAGCAAAAAGTCTCGGCTGGTTGCCTGGCGTGGTAGTCAGAGCCTGATGCTGGAGTCTCGTGATGAGTCGCTGCTTGCGACACTGGTGGGTGAGCTGCAGCAGAGCCTGGTGGTGAAGTCGATCAACTTTACCCTGCTTGATGAGACGCGTCGCGGATATGAGGATCAGCTCATTACCGAGGCGCTGGCAGCATTCAGTAAGCGTGCCGAACTGGTGCAACAGTCGTTGGGTGCGAGCGGTTATCGCATTGTGCAGATCAATCTGAATAATCAATCGAATGCGCCACGACCGATGGCGATGCGACGTTCATCCATGATGGCCGAGGCGGCACCGGTGGCGGTGGAGCCGGGCAGCAGCCGAATCACGGTGCACGCCTCCGGGGTAATAGAGCTGCAGCGTTAACGTTGAGCGTAAAGAGGCCCGCAATGCGGGCCTCTTTGTGATTTTGTGCTGTTAGCCGTAGAGCGTATTGATGATCTCGGTCTGGCGCATGATCAATTTCTGGTAGATCTGGCCTGCCCAGATATCATCCTTTGAGTAGCTTCCCTGATCGAGTTTTGCATAACCCTGTCGTAGGTGGGACAGCTCATCGCGTAGTTTCTGTTCGATCTCGGCTGAGGTTCTCTTGGTTGTCGGGTCGCTCATCCCTGTCTCTCCGCTTTTTATTATTAGCGGTGAAATTTAGGCGTGAGCTGAGAAGCTGTCTGTAAGAATATGCTTACGCCGTTGTCGGTCAGCGGCGATAGTTTAGTCTTTGCACCAAATAGGACATCTCACACTCTCTCACCCCCGAAAGCGTCGCTCTCCTTAGTAACTGCCTCCAGCACCCGCCTGGGCCAGATGACGTAGCCGCTCTTCATCGTCCACCGCCATCCACGAGGGGAAGTTCTCACCCTGTTTCTGCAGCTGTTCGATGTGCTGCTCTTCGGTTGAGCGGCTGATCACCTCATCTTGATGCTCTGTTGTCTCGTATCTATTCATTGCTGATCCTCCCTTTTTGGAATCCCGCTCTGACCCTTATATCGGCCAGTTCTCGGAGAGACTTAACGGTTATTAAGATCACAGCAATTTGAATGCCAGTTTGGTGTGGAAATATTGGCGCTATTCCGGGGGCTACGAAGTGGGAAATTTCACCTGATTGAGCAGTTCGAGGGTGAATCGCACGCCAAAACCGGTGATTTCGGTCGGAATGTGGGCCAGTCCGCCCTTGTTGGTGGCTGAAGATAGATCGAGGTGGAGCCAGTCGCACTCGCCGTCGAGAAAGCGTTGCAGGAAGCGGGCGGCGAGGATGTGATCCGCTTCGCCTTCCAGCGTGCACTGTTTGGTATCGGCAATCTCGCTCTCCAGCGCCTCATCAAAATCGCTGTCGTTGGGGAAGGGCCAGACCCGCTCGCCAGAGATGGCACCTGCATGCTGTGCTTGCTCGTTGAGAGTGTTGCGGTTGGAGAAGGCACCGCTGTAGCGATTACCGAGTGCGTAACTGCAGCTACCGGTCAGGGTGGCGTAGTCGATCAGCAGAGCAGGATTGTTACGGCTTGCCAGGGTGAGGGTGTCGGCCAGTACCATGCGCCCCTCGGCATCGGTGTGAACAATCTCGATCGTCTCGCCGTTGAGCGCGGTGATCACATCGCCCTGACGATAGGCGTGCTCGTTGATGTGATTCTCTGCCAGCGCCAGCCAGCAGTCGACCGGGTAGTCGACCTTGAGGCGACTGAGTGCGAGCAGGGTGCCGAGCGCAACGGCGCTACCGGCCATGTCGTGGTGCATGCCATACATATGACGCGCCGGTTTTATATTCAGTCCGCCGCTATCGAAGCAGATTCCTTTGCCGACCAGCCCAAGGCGCTGTTTCTCCTTGCTGCGAGCTTTAGGCGGTTGGTAGCTGAGTTGAACGATCCCGGCACCCGTTGGCCCCGCCTTGGCGACGGCGAGGAAGGCGTCTGCCCCCATCTTCTCCAGCGCCTTGCTGTTGTGAAACTTCAGCTGCCAACCCTCGCGACGAGCGAGTGTGCGTGCCAGGGAGAGATAACTCTTCGGGGTCAGGCTGTTGGGCGGCAGGGCAGTGAGCCAGCGGGCGAGCTGGTTGCCCTCCGCCTCGGCCTGACACGGTTTGAGATCGATGCGCTGTTTCAGACCGATCAGCTCAATACGTTTTAGCGGACTGCTTTTGGCCTCTTTACGGTAATCGGGCATCTCTGCAGCGGCGGAAAGAAGTGCTGCCACCAGCGCCTCCGCCGTCTGTTCGACCAGTTTCTGTGTCAGGGCACCGAGATCGATAGCGATTGAACCGGGACGATTGGTGAGAAGTGGTGCGACCAGCTTGCGTGCCAGAGTCAGCTGCTCGAACGGGGTGGCATCGGCGGCGGGGATCGCGAGCAGGGTGTGGGTATCGCGGCGATTGGGTAGAAAACACTCAAATAGCCTGGTCCCAGCCTTGGGGCTATCGAGTTTGGCGAAACGTCGTTTGAACAGATCACGATAGGGGAGAGAGGGCCAGCGCCCCTCAAGGCTGCGTTCCGGCAGCAGCACTAGTAGGCTCTCCTGGGCATCGTAGCGTGCTGTGTCACTACTGCTTAGTTGTTGAATTATCGTGATATTCAGCTTTTTTGGTAGCGTCGCTTTCATGTTCCGTTCCTTGCCCCTGATGGTCAGGTTCCGATCATAACCTGTCTCTTTAGAATCACGGCTAAATCATCCCGTATAGATAAAGCTTGATAAAAACAGTAGGATATTAAAAGAAGAGTAAAGTAGTGGGTTATTAGGATGGGTACGATATGAACACCGCAGACAAAAAACGGCTGCTGCGCGAGATGTTGTTCGCGCGACGCTTTGAAGAGAGATGTTACGAGGCCTATGTGGAACGCAAGATCGGTGGGTTCCTGCATCTCTACCCCGGACAGGAGGCGTGTTGCCACGGTGTACTGGAGGCGGCCCGTCCCGGCAGCGATTATGTGATCACCGGCTATCGCGATCACGTCCATGCAATCAAGTGCGGCGCCGATCCGAAGGCGGTGATGGCCGAGCTCTACGGCAAGGAGAGCGGCTGTTCGAGAGGACGCGGTGGCTCAATGCATATCTTCGATGTAGCCAATCGCTTTATGGGTGGTTACGCGCTGGTCGGTGGGCCCTTCCCGCTTGCGGCTGGCATGGCCAAGGCGATCAAACTCAAGGGCGATGATGACATCGCCATCTGCTTTCTCGGCGATGCGGCGAATAATCAGGGCACCTTCCACGAGGCGCTTAACATGGCCAAGATCTGGAGTCTGCCGGTGCTCTATATCACCGAGAACAATCTCTACGGTATCGGTACCCGTATCAACCGCTCCACGGCGGTACAGGATCAGTACAAGCGGGTAGCGGCCTACGACATCCCCTCCAATCAGGTCGACGGGCAGGATATCGACGTGGTCTATGCAGCCGCTACAGCGGCGGTTGAGCATGTGCGCTCGGGTAAGGGGCCCTACATGCTCGAGCTGCTTACCTATCGCTATCGCGGCCACTCGATGTCCGACTCCAATGCCTATCGCAGCAAGGAGGAAGAGCAGGAGTGGGGCAAACGCGATCCGATCATCATCCTGCGTGATCGTCTGATAGAGACGGGTGATTTTAGTGAGGATGAGTACCAGACACTCGACCGCTCGATCATCGACGAGATCGAAGAGGAGATCATTCCCTACTGCGAGGCGGCCCCTGAACCCGATCCGGCAGAGGCGGAGCGCTATGTGCTGGCAGAGAACGATCCATATGTTGCAGGGAGGGCGAGCTGATGGCTGAGATGATGTATTGGGAAGGTATTCGTCGTGCCCACGATGAGGAGATGGCGCGCGACCCAATGGTGATCTGCATGGGCGAGGATATCGGCGTGGTTGGCGGTACCTACAAGGCGACCTCCGGCCTCTACGACAAGTATGGCGAGGAGCGGGTGATCGACACACCCATTGCCGAGGGCGGTTATACCGGTCTCGGTATCGGTGCCTCTTTCCTCGGCGTGCGTCCGATTATCGAGATCATGTCGGTCAACTTCGCCTGGCTGGCAATGGACCAGATGTTCAACTCCGCCGCCAAGGTGCGTTACATGTCGGGCGGTCAGCTCGAGGCGCCGGTGGTGTTCCGCTCCCCCGGCGGCTGCGCCCATCAGCTCGGTGCGCAGCACTCGGCACGGATGGAGAAGGTCTTCATGGGAGTGGCGGGTCTGCGCGTGGTCACGCCGAGTAATCCGCGTCAGGCCTATGGGCTGCTGAAGAGCGCGGTGCGCTGTAACGACCCGGTCTTCATCAATGAACATGAGCTGATGTACAACATGAAGGGTGAGGTGCCCGATGAGGAGTACTTCATGCCGCTAGAGGGTTCCGAGACTGCACGCGAGGGCAAAGATGTAACACTGTTTGGCTATAACGTCTCGGTCCACTGGTGTCTGCAGGCGGCCGATGTGCTGGCGCGGCAGGGTATAGACGTCGAGGTGATCGATCTCTACAGTCTGGCACCGCTGGATCGAGAGGGGATCAAGGCATCGGTGGCCAAGACCCATCGCGCAGTGATCGTAGAGGAGGCGGAGGCGCCGGTCGGTGTTGGTTCCGAGGTGATGGCGATCATCAACGAGGAGTGTTTCTTCGAACTCGATGCACCACCGATACGTGTCTCGGCGAAAAACGTGCCGGTGCCCTACAATCACACTCTGGAGAAGGCGGTGATTCCAAATGCCGGAGATGTGGTCGATGCCGTGCTGAAGATGTTCGGCAAGTAGTCACAAAATACCTAACGGGGACGGCGTAGCCTGGGCTGCCCCGTCCCCTTTTTACAATGGAATAGATAATGGCTGAGCCCTATCAGATAAAGATGCCCCAACTCTCCGACACCATGACCGAGGGCGTGGTGGTGAGCTGGGAGAAAAATGTCGGCGACAAGATTGTGCGCGGAGACATTGTCGCCACGGTCGAGACCGACAAGGCGATCATGGATGTCGAGGTGTTTCGGGATGGTTACCTCTCTGGTCCTATCGCCGCTGTCGATTCTACCTTCGTCGTTGGTGAGGCAATCGCCTATCTGGTCGAGCGTATCGATGAGGTGAACAGCGGTGGTGAGCCTGCGCCGGCTGCCGAAACCCCTTCAGATGTAGCGCCAAACGAGCCCGAGGGTGCCAGCCACACCATCAAGATGCCGCAGCTCTCCGATACCATGACCGAGGGTGTGGTGGTGAGTTGGGAGAAGTCGCTCGGTGATGCGATCACCCGTGGCGATATTGTCGCCACCGTCGAGACCGACAAGGCGATCATGGATGTAGAGGTATTCCGCGAGGGTTTCCTCTCGGGACCGATCGCCGCAATCGATTCAACCATTGCCGTCGGTGAGGCGCTTGCCTATCTGGTCGACAGCGCCGGGCAGGTGGTCAGCGATGAGGTGGTAGTGAGCAAAAAGGCGGCTGGAGAGTCGGTGTCACTGGTTGCCGCAGAGCCAACCAGTGAAACGATAACGGCTGTCGCAGAGGTTGGGGATGATGTTACCCCCGCACCCCGTCCCGCCAACAAATACGCCACCCCCTATGCACGTAAACTCGCCGCCTCGCTTAACGTCAATCTGAACAACCTGCACGGCACCGGACCAGAGGGCGAGATCACCGCCGATGATGTGCGCAGTGCCCAACCGGTGGAACGTCCTACCGAGGTGGCCGAGCAGACCCCCGCCCATACTCAGCCGGAGATTCAGGTGCCGGGTCACGGTCGTGCGATGAGTGCGATGGAGAAGGCGGTCGCCGCATCGATGACCGCCTCGCTGACCATGCCGACCTTCCACGTCACCCTCAATGCGCAGCCAGCGGCACTGATCATGGCAGCGAAGAAGCTGGGTGTCTCGGTCACGGTAGCGATCGCCAAGGCGTGTGCCGAGGCGATGAAACAGCACCCCTCAATCAACTGGGCCTATCAACCGGTCGACAAGCTGGTCGAGCGCGACAACGTCGATATTGGCATGGCCGTCACCGCCGAGGGCGGTGGGCTGGTGGTGCCGGTGCTGCGCGGATGTGAATCACGCTCACTCGATGATCTGAATGAGAACTGGAAGGATCTAGTCGACCGTGCGCGCAAGCGTCGTCTGGCACCGGAGGAGTACGCCAATCCGACCTTCATGGTCTCCAACATGGGCATGATGGGTGTCGCCTATTTCGATGCCATCCCGACTCCCGGCACCGCTGCGATCCTGGCGATCGCCGCCGCCGGTCCCGAGGGGATGCCACTGACTATTACCGCCGACCACCGTGTTGCCAACGGTGCCGAGGTGGCCGGTTATCTCAACACGCTCAAGGGGCTGATCGAGCAGCCCGAGAGCTGGATCGGGCCGATGGGGCCAGCAATTCCCGAGGGTGAGTGGGACTACGACGTGGTGGTGATTGGAGGCGGCCCCGGCGGTGAGGATTGCGCCCGCGATCTCGCCGGTCACGGCCTCAAGGTGGCGATGGTTAACGACGCCCCCTTCCCCGGCGGCGAATGCCTCTGGCGCGGCTGTATCCCCTCCAAGGCGTGGCGTGCTGCGGCTGATCGGATGCGCGATCGCGCCCACGACACGCTGCTCGGCGTGAACGGCACCAACACCCCTGAGCTAGATTGGAATGCACTCGAGGCGCACCGTCGTGGCGTGCTTGAGCAGCGTGGACAGATGGCGCTCAAGACCGACAAGGGGGTGAAGGTTGAGGTGATTCAGGGCTTCGCCTGGTTCGAGAGTGAGCATCGTCTCTTTATCGATCAGTCGGGTAACTCGGAGAACCCACATACCCGTGCGATCAACGGAGATGGCTCCAAGGGCAAACACGTCAGCTTCGGCTGTGCGGTGATCGCCACCGGCGCGCCGCCCTTCGTACCACCGATTCCCGGTGCGGCCGAGGGAATAGCCTCAGGTGGTCTACTCACCTCCGATACTGTCTGGGGGCTCACTGGCGTGCCTAAAAAACTTGGCGTGGTTGGTGGTGGTGCAATCGGCATGGAGATGGCGCAGATTTTTCAGGACTTTGGCAGCGAGGTGACGCTGTTCGAGGGACAGGAGCGGATTCTCGCCGAGGTGGAGCCGGAGATCGCCAAACAGCTCACTGCCGTGCTCAACGACGATCCCAATCTCACTATCGAGACCTCGGTCAAGGTCGCCAGGATCGACGGTGAGCCGGGTGCGATGGTGCTCGACTATGAAGATAGCGAGGGTGATACCCACAGCTTCAACTGTGATTACGTGATCATGGCAACCGGCAAGCGGCCGGTACTCGAACCGCTCAAGCTCGATGCCGCCGGTGTGGCGGTCGAAGAGGGTGTGATCAAGGTCGATGCCCACTGCCGCACCAGTGTTAGCAATATCTATGCAGTGGGTGATGTGATCGGTGGGCTGATGCTCGCCCACACCGCCGGTCAGCAGGGGCGTGTTACAGCCGCCACTATTCTCGGTGAGGAGATGGTCTACGATGAGCGCAAGGATAGCGGGGTGATCTTCACCCGTCCCGAGGCCGGTTTTGTCGGTCTCTCCCTGGCGCAGGCCAAGGCGCAGGGTATCGATGCCGCCGAGGTGAAGGTGCCGATGAATATCGATGCCAAGGCGATGATCACCGGTGAGCAGCACGGCTTGATCAAGATCGTCGCCGATAAGTCGAACCATCGCGTGATCGGTGTTCACCTGCTTGCCGACCATACCGATACCCTGATCGGTGAGGCGGTGATGATGGTTGCTGGTGAGATGACGCTGGAGCAGGTCGGTGGCGCGATCCATCCCCATCCGACCCAGACCGAGATCTTCGGTGATCTGGCGCGGCGGCTGCTGTCGCGTCTGCGGCGCAGCAAGAAAAGGCGCAGGTAAAAAAGGCGGCCATCGGCCGCCTTTTTTGTGTGGTAGGGGTGTGCGTTCTACGTAGCCTTCTGCTGCCCGTCGCTCTCGATGCGATTCCGGCCGTTGTGTTTGGCCTGGTAGAGGGCGTTGTCGGCGGCAGTAATCAGCGACTGCATATCTTGCTGCGGGTCACTTTCGGCTATACCGGCACTGAAGGTGGCGTTGAAGTCGGCGTCGCCAGAGGTGAAACCGATTTCGGAGAAGGCGATGCGCAGTTCATTGAGCACGCGACACGAGTCACTCACTGAGGTGTTGGGCAGGATTACAGCAAACTCCTCGCCGCCATAGCGGGCCGCGATATCCCCTTTGCGCAGACGGTGGCTAAGGATGCGTGACAGACTCTTGATCACCCGGTCACCGACGGGGTGGCCGTACAGATCGTTGACCGACTTGAAGTGGTCGATATCGAGCATGGCAAAAGTGAGTGTGGTGCTGTTGCGCCTGGCCTGTGAGAGCTCGCGCTCCAGTGAGAGTTTGAGGTTGATGTGGTTGAGTAGTCCGGTCAGGCTGTCGCGGGTCATCAGGGCGCTGAGTTCGCGGAAGCGTCGGGCGCGAATCTTGACTGCGGCGAGCAGGTGTTCGTCGCTGATCGGTTTCTGCAGAAAATCGTCGCCACCCTGTCGCAGCGCCTCCAGCTGCTGCTCCAATCCCTTCTCGGTAGAGAGATAGACGATCGGCAGATTGGTGTAGCCGCTGTGTTGGCGGATCACCTTCGCCGCCTCCACGCCGCTACACTCGGGCATGTAGAGATCCATCAGCACCAGATCGGGGATAAACTCCGGCAGCACCTCGAGCAGGCGAGAGGGGTCGCTGACGATCTTCGCCTCCATCCCCGCAGACTCGAGAACCGCCGCGTAGTGTTCCGCCAGCAGGGTTGTATCTTCAACGATGAGAATGCGGTACTCGACCTCCTGACGGATGCCGGTGACCTGATCGAGCTGCTCGGTCAGCTGGTCGACATTGAGCGGCTTGGAGAGGTAGGCGTGGCCCCCTGCGCGTACCGCATTGAGCCGGTTTTGCCAGCTGTCGTAGGCGGAGATGAAGATCACAGGAAGATCCCGATCGGTGCAGTGGTGAATCTTTTTGATGATGTCGGCACCGGCGGTGGGACCGCTCTGCATATGGATGTCAGCGAGCATGGCGTGCGGTGGACGTGCCTTGACGGCACTCTCCAATGTTTCCGGATTGTAGAAGGCCTCGACGGTGTAGCCAAAGTGGCCGATCTGATCGGCGAGTTCTGTTGCCAGTGTCTGGTCATCCTCGAGAAGATAGACCAGCGGCTGTTCATCGCTAACGCGCGGTGTGTGTTGATCGGGAAAGGTTTCGGTGGAGGTTTGATCGGGCCCCTCTGCGGCAACCTCTCGCAACTGCATGATCGCATCGTCGATGTGATCAATCAGCTCTGCGCTATCGTTCTCCGCATCCTGATAGCTATGCAGAAGTGCCTCGAGCGAGCGGGCGACCTCACCAAAGTGGAAAAAGTGGAAGGTGCCGGATGAGCCGGCCAGGCTGTGTGAGTTGCGAGTTAACGCTTCGAGGTCAGGGCTCTCGGACCCCGATGTTCGAACGCTTCGCCAACCGCCCTCAATCTCCTCGATTCGCTGCGGAAGGAGATCGATAAACCGCTGCTGCAGGATGCGAAACTTGTTACGTTTCTTGTCGATCGACTCAGACAACGGTTGTCTCCAGATGGCCACGGATCACATCGGCGAGGGTCATTGCATCGAACGGTTTCGCGATCACCCCAAGTGCACCCATCGCCTTGTACTCTGCCACTTCATTGGGCTGTACCTTGGCGGTCATGAAAATGGCGGGTGTGTTGCAGAGATTGGGGAGTTCACGAAGTCGGGTCAGTGTCGAGGGCCCGTCCATGCCGGGCATCATGACATCGAGCAGTATCAGGTCTGCTGTGAGCCCCTCACCCTTCTCCAGTGCCTCCAGGCCAGAGGCGCACTGGATCAGCTCAAACCCTTCATCCTCGAGTGCGAACTCTGCCACCTCGCGAATATCGGGCTCATCCTCGACATAGAGTACGCATATCGTATCGCTCATCTCTGTTACTCCTTCAACATCCGATTGATTGTGGTCAGCAGCTGTTCGTTACTGGTCATCGATTTGGTGAGTGCCGCACCCACCTGGCGGGTGATCTCATCATCAGGGACCTGTGCCGAGAAGATGACCACCGGTGCGTGCCCCTTGAGCTCGTCGAGCAGCTCGACACCTGATCCGTCGGCGAGACCCAGATCGAGAATTACCAGCTCGAATTGATGGCTGGCCAACTGTTCACGTGCCTCTTTCACACTGCTGGCGAAGCTGAGGTCGGCCATCTCCTCAAGCAGGGTCTGCACGATCTGCACGATATCCGGGTCATCCTCGATGTGCAGAATGTGTGGACGCACGGTGTGGCTCAACGCTGAGCGCATGGCATACTCCAGCCGCGCCTGATCGACCGGTTTTTGCAGCCAGTCGACAACGGTTACCGCGTCGCCTGCAAAGGCGGCACGCCCCTCTTCGGCACGCCCCGAGACAACGATGATCGGCAGCTCTGCCGTCTCAGGGTTGTTTCTGAGTTCCTGAAGCAATTGTAGGCCATCGGCATCCGGCAGGGTGAGGTCGAGCAACATGAAACGGTATAGGTGACTATTAAGCAGGGTGCGAGCGGCTGCGGCCGTGGTGGCGATATCGGCCTTACCCCCCTGGGTCTCGACCATTTCGGCCAATATGGTGGCGACATCGGCGTTATCCTCGCAGATGAGGACCTGTGCCTCTTCACTCGCTTGAGGCGATTCGCTCTCCGCTTCCATGGCCGATAGATCGAAGAAGAAGCGTGTCCCCTTACCCAGCTCCGATTCATAGTCGATGCTACCGCCGTGTCGTTCGATGATCGCCTTGGTGATGCTGAGTCCCAGTCCGGTTCCCCCCTTCTCCCGAGTGTCGGAGCTGTCGGCCTGCGCAAAGCGCTGAAAAATAGTACTGCGAAACGCCTCCGGGATGCCGCTGCCGTGGTCGCAAACGGCAATGCGATAACCGCTGTCGCCTGCCTCGATGACCAGCTCAACCTCGCCGCCTGGATGAGAGTACTTCACCGCATTGGAGATCAGGTTGGCGAAAACCTGCAGTAGCCGGTGTTCATCGCCATAGATTGCGGCTTCAGTCAGGCTGGTGGTGAGAATAAGCGAGACGTCGTGTTTGTTGGCGTAGCCGTGATTGTCTTCAATGGCCTGCTGTGCCAGCGGGATCAGATCCTGTGCCTTGAATTCGAATACCAGTCGCCCCGATTCGATCTTCTCCAGATCGAGGATGTCATTGATCAGCAGTGTCAGGCGCTCACTATTGCGGTTGGCCATCTCCAGCATCTTGCGCGCCTTGGCCGGGAGTTGATCGGCGACCTTGCCGAGTACCAGATCGAGTGCGCCGCGGATAGAGGTCAGAGGGGTACGAAGTTCATGGCTAACGGTGGAGACGAATTCACTCTTGACCTGCTCCAACATTTTTCGCTCGGTAATGTCGCGCACGATGCCGGTAAACATCCGCTGTTCATGGACCACCATCTCGCTGACGGCGAGTTCCATCGGGAAGGCCGAGCCATCTTTGCGTTGACCGGTCACTTCGCGGCCGATACCGATGATCTTTTTCTCTCCACTGGTGAGGTAATTCTCAAGGTAACCGTCGTGGGCACTATGAAAGGGTTCGGGCATCAGCATGTTGATATTGTTACCGATGACCTCTTCAGCGGGATAGCCGAAGATCTTTTCGGCAGCAGGATTGAAGGTCTGCACTGCACCTTTGGTATCGATGGTGATAATGCCGTCGACTACCGTCTCCAGTACGGCGCGATTGGTCTCGCGACTGGCGTTCAACTCGGCAGTGCGTTGCTCGACAAGCTGCTGGATATCCACACGTCGGCGCTGCAGTGAATTGAGATAGCCCCCCGCCAGCAGGGTAAAGAGCAGGCTTACGATCAGGGCGAACAGGGGCGTGGTGCTCTGGCCTGTCTCAAAATAACCGGGGATCGGGCGGAGCACGGTGCGCCATACGGTGTCGGCGAGAGGGAGATTCTTGCTGACAAGATGCCCCTTGTTGAGCTGTGAGACGGGCATGGGAGGTATCGGTGTGCTGCGAGCACGGGAGGGGTGGAAATAGAGGATCTCGGCAGATCTTCTGGGGTCGACGTCGACAATATAGACATCGAGGCCGGCACTCTTTGGAATGTGTCGCTGGTAGGCCGTTTCGACCATGCTGGCGACGTCGATGCGCAGGCCGATGAAACCGCGTAGCTGAGCGGGAGGGTCGTTACCCGTATCACTCTGCAATGGCCGTTCGAAGACAGGCAGGAAGAGCTCCATGGTTGCATTGTTTTGCTGAGAGAATCGTTTGTCACCCAGAAGTGAGACGATCTGTTTCGCTGCTGTGGTGTGTGTCAGTAGTTGTTGGTAGGTGGAGAGCGTGCTCAGGTTCAATCCCTGGGGTAGCCATGGTGTCTCACGGTTGTAGGCGTGGTAGACGATCAGGTTCTCATCGCGGGGATCACTTTTAACCAGTTTTCCGCTCTCCGCGGATAGCTCTCTGATCTGATAGTCGCGATAGTTGTCACCACGTGCCTTGTCGTAGAGGCTCTCTATCTCACTACCTCGCACCCTCTCGATCCAGACGGCATTGCGGATCTCCGTCTGCCTGGGAAAGGCGACCTGGAGGAAGGTTCTGAACTCATTTGGACCAACATGGGTGGAGGCGGCGTAGAGCCCATCGAGGCCATGCAGCGCCTCCTCGATCGCCTCACCCTCAACGGCGAGTGCTGCGCTGCGCTGCTCGGCCTGGCTGATGAGTTTTAGCTGAATCTCATCGTCCTCTATCTGTCGAAGTAGCGTGTAGAGCAGTAGCGAGAGTAAGCCGCCAACCAGGAGTGTGATCAGGCCAAGGGTTTGCAGTCGATCAGTTCTGTTCATGATAGCTAGTTGTCATTGGTTTATTGTTGTTTTTGGCGCTGCGCTGGGTTGATTATCTTTTAACACTAGATGAATTTCAGTGGGTGAGCGAATTGCCACCCTAACCAAATGGGAATGATCTCCTGGTGTTGATGTTTTATAGGTACGGTTTGAAGAAATAGTTTCAATAATTAACGACCACTCCGACCGGATCAGGGGAGTGTCTCGAGCGTTGACTAGGCTGATAACAGGTTTTGCCTATCTAGTGGTGCCGTCACGATTGCTTGATGTGCAAGGCAGGCGTTCTCGTCCAATTACCCCTACGCCCTATACCTATATAGGTAATGTGTTTGGTTTTCGTCTCGCTGAAACGGTACAATGCTGCCTTTTGCTGACACCCCCTGTGCGTGTCGCGCTATCTCATTGATTGTATAGAGAGAAATGTCCCATGACCGCCAAGGATATGACTGCCCATCTGGACCCGGATAAGTTTGCCAAGGGCACCGGTGCGTTACGATCCCGTCGCCCGATCTATATGGATTACCTGCCCCCCTGTAACCACGGCTGCCCAGCAGGTGAGGATATTCAGGGTTGGCTGGCACTGGCTCAGGCTGGCGAATACCACGCCGCCTGGCAGCTGCTACTGGAGAACAACCCCTTCCCGGCGATTCACGGCCGTGTCTGTTATCACCCCTGTGAGACCGCCTGTAACCGCGCCTACACCGATGCCGAGGTGAGTATCCACGCCGTTGAGCGTTTCCTCGGTGATATGGCGATGGAGCAGGGCTGGAAGCCAGAATTCACCGCCCCTGCTGGTGGCAAGCGGGTGATGGTGGTTGGTGCGGGGCCCAGTGGCCTCTCTGCCGCCTACCACCTGACCCGCCTCGGCCACGAGGTAGAGATCTTCGAGGCCGGTCCGGTCGCAGGTGGCATGATCCACTTCGGTATCCCCGCCTATCGCATGCCACGCGATGAACTCAAACGTGAGATCAAGCGTGTTGAGGATATGGGAGTGAAGATCCACCTCAACCACCGCATCGAGGATGTGCAGACGGAGAAGGAGAAGGGCAACTTCCAGGCGGTGTTTGTCGCAGTCGGTGCCCACATCTCCAAGAACATCGACGTACCGGCGCGTGATGCCAAGGGCATGATGGATGCGGTCAGTTTCCTCAAGAGTGTGGAGAATGGCGAGCCGGTTCAGCTCGGTCGTCGTGTTGCGATCTACGGCGGTGGTAATACCGCGATGGATGCCGCGCGTGTCGCCAAGCGCATGGGTGTCGATGAGGCGATGATCATCTACC
Source organism: Solemya pervernicosa gill symbiont (assembly GCF_002020875.1). Lineage (NCBI taxonomy): Bacteria > Pseudomonadati > Pseudomonadota > Gammaproteobacteria > Solemya pervernicosa gill symbiont. The sequence continues at coordinate 19,161 of NZ_MPRL01000022.1, forward strand.
GCCGCGACCGCGACAACATGGCCGCCCACGACTTCGAGGCCGACGAGGCGCTGGAGGAGGGGGTCAAGATCAACTGGCTGCGCACCATCAAGGAGGTTGATGGTGGCACCATCGAGGTTGAGATCATGGAGCTGGGCGAAGATGGTCGTCCCCAGCCCACCGGCAAGTTCGAGAAGCTGGAGGCCGACTCGCTGATCATGGCGGTGGGTCAGCAGACCGATACCGGCTTCCTCTGTGATGTTCCCGGTATCGAGTTCAAACGCGATGACACCGTTGTGGTTGGTGAGAACATGATGACCGGCGCGGATGGAATCTTCGCTGGCGGCGATATGGTCCCTACCGATCGCTCGGTCACCATCGCTACCGGCCACGGCAAGAAGGCGGCACGCTATATCGATGGCTGGTTGCGCGGCGAGACCTATCAGCCTCTTTCCAAGCACCCGATTGTCGATCACGAAAAGCTACAGCTCTGGTACCGTACCGAGGCACCGATGACCGAGCAGCAAAATCTGCCGCTCTCCCAGCGTCTCGGTGGTTTTGAAGAGATTCTGCAGGGAATCTCGGAGAAGGAGGCGGTCTACGAGTCGAAACGTTGCCTCTCCTGCGGTAACTGCTTCGAGTGTGACGGCTGCTACGGCTCCTGTCCTGAGGATGCGATCATCAAGCTCGGTCCCGGCAAGAAGTACCAGTACAACTATGAGCTCTGCACCGGTTGCGCCGTCTGCCAGGAGCAGTGCCCCTGTCACGCGATCGAGATGATCCCTGAGAGCGAGTCGGCCGGCATCATCGGCTGCGCCCCGGAAAACAAGAGATAAACAGTATGAGTGAACAGAACAACACCAGGAAGGTTACCGTCGATGGTGGTAACGCCGTCGCACACATCGCCTACCGGGTCAGCGACATCTGCTCGATCTACCCGATCACCCCCTCGTCCGATATGTCGGAACTCTCCGATCTGTGGGCGACCCAGGGGATTAAGAATATCTGGGGCCAGGTGCCACAGGTCATCGAGATGCAGAGTGAGGGAGGTGCCGCCGGTACCGCCCACGGCGCACTGCAGACCGGTGCACTGACCACCACCTTTACCGCCTCGCAGGGGCTGCTGTTGATGTTGCCCAACATGTACAAGATTGCCGGTGAGCTGACCTCGTCGGTGTTCCATGTCGCGGCCCGCTCAATCGCCGCCCAGGCACTGTCGATCTTCGGTGACCATCAGGATGTGATGGCGGCGCGCATGACCGGTTTTGCCATGCTCGCCTCCAATTCGGTACAGGAGGCGCACGATGCGGCGCTGATTACCCACGCCGCGACGCTCAAGGCGCGCGTACCGTTCATCAACTTCTTCGACGGTTTCCGTACCTCGCACGAGATCAACAAGATCAGCCTCATCACCGATGATCAGATCCGCGAGATGATCAGCGAAGAGATGGTCTTTGCTCACCGTAACCGTGCACTCAATCCCGATAACCCCTTTATTCGCGGTACTGCGCAGAACCCCGATGTCTACTTCCAGGGGCGTGAGAGTTCCAACCCCTACTACGACACGGTGCCTGAAATTGTCCAGGAGACGATGGATGAACTGGCCAGGCTGACCGGACGTCAGTATCACCTGTTCGACTACTACGGCGCAGAGGATGCCGAAGAGGTGGTGGTGATGATGGGCTCTGGTGCACAGACCGTCGAGCAGACCATCGACGAGATGAACGCCAACGGTCGTAAGCTGGGTCTGGTGATGGTGCGTCTGTTCCGTCCCTTCAGCATGAAACACCTGCTCGGGGCGCTACCGAAGAGCTGCAAGAAGATCGCCGTGCTCGACCGTACCAAGGAGCCAGGTGGCGCGGGCGAGCCGCTCTATCAGGATGTGATCACGGGCCTGGCCGAGGCGCTGGGTGAGGGGATGATCGATGCGATGCCGCGTGTGATCGGTGGTCGTTACGGTCTCTCCTCCAAGGAGTTCACTCCGGCGATGGCGCGTGCGGTTTTCGATAACCTCGCCGCCGATAACGCCAAGAACCACTTCACCGTCGGCATCAACGACGATGTGACCCACAGCTCGATCGAGTTCGATCACGGTTTCGATATCGAACCCGATAACGTCACCCGTGCGATGTTCTTCGGTCTCGGTTCTGATGGCACCGTTTCGGCCAACAAGAACTCGATCAAGATTATCGGTGAGAGCACCGATCTCTACTGTCAGGGCTACTTCGTCTACGATTCGAAGAAGGCGGGTTCGCAGACCACCTCGCATCTGCGCTTCGGTCCCGACCCGATCAAGGCCCCCTATCTGATCACCTCGGCCAACTTCATCGCCTGCCACAAGTACAACTTCATCGATCAGGTGGAGATGCTCGACAAGGCGGCCGACAAGGCGGTCTTCCTGCTCAACAGCCCGGTCGCTGCCGATAAGGTCTGGGACGATCTGCCAGAGCCGGTACAGCAGCAGATTATCGACAAGAACATCAGCTTCTACGTTATCGACGCCACCACCGTGGCACGTAATGCCGGTATGGGTCGTCGTATCAACACCATTATGCAGACCTGCTTCTTCGCCCTCTCCGGCGTGCTGCCACGTGATGAGGCGATCGCCAACATCAAGGCGGCGATCGAGAAGACCTATATGCGTAAGGGTCAGGAGATTGTCGATCTCAACTTCAAGGCGGTTGATGCCTCACTCGATCATCTGCACCAGGTTGAGGTGCCGGAACGTATCAGCTCCAGCCACGGTATGAAGCCGTCGGTTTCAGTACAGGCGCCGACCTTTGTTCAGGAGGTCACGGCACCGATGCTCGCGGGCCGTGGTGACGATCTACCGGTCTCGATGATTCCGGTCGATGGCACCTACCCTAGCGGTACTGCCCGCTGGGAGAAACGTAACATCGCTGACTTCGTGCCGAAGTGGGAGCCCGATGTCTGCATCCAGTGTGGTAACTGCTCCTTCGTCTGCCCGCACAGCGTAATTCGCGCCCGTTTCTATCACGAAGATACGCTCAATAACGCACCGGCGACCTTTGAGTCGGCGCCCGTCTCGGCTCGCGGTTTCCCCGAGTCACGCTACACCCTGCAGATCTATGTTGAGGACTGCACCGGTTGTGGCCTCTGCGTCGAGGCGTGTCCCGCTTACGATCAGAACGACGACTCGAATTCGCGCAAGGCGATCAACATGATGGCCAAAGAGCCCGATCTTGATGAGGCCAGAGCCAATATCGATTTCTTCGACACCATCCCGGTTAACAAACGCTCCACGGTCAACTTCGCCTCGGTGCGTGGTGCCCAGTTCCTCGAACCGCTGTTTGAGTTCTCTGGTGCCTGTGCCGGTTGTGGTGAGACCCCCTATGTACGTCTGCTGACCCAGCTCTTTGGTCCGCGACTGCTGGTGGCCAACGCCACCGGCTGCTCCTCGATCTATGGCGGTAATCTGCCGGCGACACCGTGGAGTACCAATAGAGAGGGGCGTGGTCCTGCCTGGTCCAACTCGCTGTTTGAGGACAACGCCGAGTTTGGTCTCGGCATGCGTGTCTCGGCCGACCAGCAGCTGGTGATGGCCAAGGATATGCTCTCCGGGATGACCGATCACTTCGATCAGGCGTTCATCGATTCGTTGATGGATACCAGTCAGGAGATCGGTACCGAGATGCATCAGCAGCGAGAGCGGGTGAAAGAGCTCAAGCGTCGTCTGGAGACGATTGACGACCCGAAGGCAAAGGCGCTGCTGACCGTGGCCGATCATCTGGTTCGTCGTTCAGTATGGCTGGTCGGTGGTGACGGTTGGGCCTACGACATCGGCTCGGGTGGTCTCGACCACGCACTCGCCTCCGGTCGTAACATCAACGTGCTGGTGCTCGATACCGAGGTCTACTCCAACACCGGTGGTCAGGCCTCCAAGTCGACACCGATTGCAGCAACGGCCAAGTTTGCTGCCGCCGGTAAGGCGGTGACGAAGAAGGATCTGGCGCTGCAGGCGATCTCCTACGGTAACGTTTATGTCGCCCGCGTGGCCTTTGGTGCCAACCCGCAGCAGACCCTGCAGGCGATGCGTGAAGCTGAGGCCTATCCAGGCCCATCAATCATCCTTGCCTACAGCCCCTGTATTGCACACGGCATCGATCTGCGCGATGGTCTGTCGCAGCAGGAGAAGGCGGTTGAATCCGGTTACTGGCCACTGCTGCGCTACAACCCGCAGCGTCGCAAGGCGGGTCTACGTCCCTTCATCCTCGACTCCACGCGCCCCTCGATTCCACTCGAGGAGTTCGCCTACAACGAACAGCGCTACAAGCTGCTGCAGAAGAACAATGCCGATGCCGCCGCCAAGCTGATGAAGCTGGCTCAGGAGTCGCTCGATCTGCGCTGGCAGACCTACGAGCATATGGCCGAGCAGGAGCCTGCCCACTTCCAGCCGGTTGGCTAGGGAAGGGCGGAACTAAAGACGATGTGTCTGGCACTCCCCAGAGATGGCAAGAGTGGTCTGAGCGGCAAGCCGCCCGGACCGATTAAGCTCTTCTTTGGTGGTCTGGCCTTTATCGCCGTACTGCTGTTCGCCATGCTTAGTTCGGCTTGGCGAGGTAGTGGTAGCTGATCTGTGCGTCATGGATCGTATAAAAGGGGTGTCCTTCGGGATGCCCCTTTCTGTTTGAAAGGCTAGTTGTCGCCATTGCCAGTTGTGCCATGAGTAAAGATTGCACCGATCTGGCCGACAATAGGTGTACGAGAAGTTGTAATTGTGATGTGGGGTGTCCCTTGAAGCGTCTGTTTTCATTGGTTTTACTGTTGCTGGTGTCGTTATCTGCGAGAGCGGAGTACCAGAGCTATGCGGCGACGCTGGAGAGCTCGAGCTGGAGCGCGATCAGCAGCAAGGGGAGCTGTGAGCTCTCCCACATCATTCCCTACTACGGTATCGCTACCTTTGTGCGCCGTATCGATAGCGACATGGTCTTTTTTATCTCCACCAACCGTGAAGAGGCGCGTTCAGGTAAGGCGCATATCTCCTCCTATCCGACCGGTTGGCAGTCGTCGCAGCAGGTGCGTGAGGTGGGTTCGACGCGCATGAGCAAGGGCCGCCGTCCCTTCTATATAAAGGGCGAGATGGCGCTGCGTATGCTCTACGAGTTGGAGGAGGGGATGCAGCCCACCTTCAGCTACGGTGATTGGGCGAACGGTAAGGATCAGATCAAGGTAACGCTCTCGACCGTTAAGTTCCGTGATGGTCTGGATGAGTTTCTCGGTTGCGTGGCCGGGCTGCCGCCCTACGAGTACGACACCGTCAGCGATATGGTGATCTTTTTCGCCTCAGGCAGCACCGGCCTGAGTCGTATGGCACGGGCGGAGCTTGACCGTCTCACCCAGTATCTGCGTTACGACCCGAAGGTGAAGTCGATTATGATCGCCGGTCATACCGACAGTGACGGCGAGATGGATAAAAATGAGGTGACTGCACGCAAACGTGCCGATACGGTGGAGCGCTATCTGCTCGACTTTGGTGTCGATAGCAGCATCATCACCACCGACGCCTTTGGTGAGCGTCGTCCGATGGAGAGCAATCTGACTCCGAAGGGGCGTGCCAAGAACCGCCGCGTCTCGATCGAACTCTCCAAGTAGAGAGGCGCACTGCGTAACGATTTTCGCTATAATCCCGCCCTTGGTTAGCCGCAGGGGCGGGCATTTTGTTGCAATCAGGACGCGGATTTCCTCCGCACCTTACCCTCCCCCTCTGGCTTGAAAGCTATTCGCACAATCGGCTCAGGTGTCTGCCGCTTGATGCGTTCTCCCAGATTTTTGATGCGGGTCCCATAGGGACCGATAGACGAGGTTCTGATGTCTGATGTGAAGAAAGTGGTGCTGGCCTACTCGGGTGGTCTCGATACCTCAATCATCCTCAAGTGGTTGCAGGATGAGTACAACTGCGAGGTGGTGACCTTTACCGCCGATATCGGTCAGGGCGAGGAGGTCGAACCGGCCCGCGCCAAGGCGAAAGCGGCAGGTGTCAAAGAGATCTATATCGACGATATGCGTGAGGAGTTTGCCCGCGACTTCGTCTTTCCAATGTTCCGTGCCAATGCGATCTATGAGGGCGAGTATCTGCTCGGTACCTCGATTGCTCGTCCGCTGATCTCAAAACGTCTGATCGAGATTGCCAAAGAGACCGGTGCTGATGCCATCTCCCACGGTGCTACCGGCAAGGGTAACGATCAGGTGCGTTTTGAACTCGGAGCCTATGCGCTGATGCCCGGTGTCCATGTGATCGCCCCGTGGCGTGAGTGGGACCTGAACTCCCGCGAGTCGCTGATGGCCTACGCCGAAGAGCACGGCATCGAGATCGATTATGCCAAGCAGAGTAAAAAATCCCCCTATTCAATGGATGCCAATCTGCTGCACATCTCTTACGAGGGCGACATTCTTGAGGATCCCTGGAATGAGCCTGAGGATGATATGTGGCGCTGGAGCGTCTCTCCTGAGCAGGCCCCTGACGAGCCGACCTATCTTGAGCTGAGCTATGAGAAGGGCGATATCGTTGCCATCAACGGTGAGGCGATGAGCCCTGCCACGGTGATGGAGACGCTGAACAAGATTGGTGGTGATAACGGTATCGGTCGTGATGACATCGTCGAGAACCGCTACGTCGGCATGAAGTCACGCGGCTGCTACGAGACTCCCGCCGGCACCATCATGCTGCGTGCACATCGTGCCATGGAGTCGCTGACCCTTGATCGTGAGGCGATGCATCTGAAGGATGAGCTGATGCCACGCTACGCCAAGCTGATCTATAACGGTTACTGGTGGAGCCCTGAGCGCGAGATGCTGCAGGCGGCGATCGATCTGAGCCAGGAGCACGTTAACGGTACCGTGCGCATCAAGCTCTACAAGGGCAACGTCTACATTGCCGGTCGTAAGTCGGAGAAGGATTCACTCTTTGATGAGAGTATCGCCACCTTTGAGGATGACGCGGGTGCCTACGATCAGAAGGATGCAGCGGGCTTTATTAAGCTCAACGCGCTGCGTCTGCGTATCGGTGCCAAGCGCGGTAACTGACGCCAGTAACGCCAAAATAACCCTCTGCAGCCTCGGGTTGCAGGGGGTTTTTTTTTCGGCGCACCATCCACCCAATAATCGATGGCTCTATGGAGAGGCTATGAGAATTTTGCACACCATGCTCCGCACAGGCGACCTGAATCGTTCGATCGCCTTCTATACCGAGGTGCTCGGTATGCAGCTACTGCGCAGCAAAGAGTATCCCGATGGTGAGTTCACACTCGCCTTTCTCGGCTACGGTGGTGAAGCCGACAATACGGTCATTGAACTGACCTACAATTGGGGTGTTGAGTCTTATGAGATCGGCACTGCCTTTGGCCACATCGCCCTGGAGGTCGACGATGTCTACCAGGCGACCGAGCAGATCCGCGAACGTGGCGGCAAAATTCTGCGTGATGCCGGGCCGATGAATGCTGGCTCCACCATCATCGCCTTTGTTGAGGATCCGGACGGCTACCAGATCGAGTTGATCGGCGTACGAGATCGATAATCTTCCACTATTTGTAGAGTTTTGACGACGATTAGCCGCCTGCCGTGCTGTTAGAATGGCCCCTTTACCGCTACTTTAAGTAGACGATATCTACGATCACATGCGCCCACTTTTCTCCATCCTGCTGCTGTCGGTTTGGCTGCTCCTCTCAGGTACAGTTTCTGCGGGTGAGTACGATAGCGAACGCCGTCTCTATAAAGATGCGGTCTCGGCGTTCAAGGCGAAGGATAAGCCGCGTTTCAAACGGGTGATGAAAAAGCTCACTCACTACCCTCTCTACCCCTACCTGCAGCAGAGCGAACTGCTGCAGCGTCTCGATAGGGTCTCAGATAGTGAGTTGAGGCGTTTTATAAAACGTTACTCGGATCTGCCTCTGGCCTCACGCCTGTTGGGTAAATATCTACTCAAACTCGGTAAGCGTGGTGAATGGTCTCGCTATCTGAAGCACTACGACGGTCGTGATGGTGCTAAATATCGATGTTACGCACTACGTGCCGAGAGCCGTAGCAAGGGTGTCGATAAGTTGCTGCCACAGATTGAGAAGATCTGGCTCAGTGGAAAGTCGCAACCGAAGGCTTGTGATCCACTCTTCGCCGTGCTCGATAAGAGTCCGCGTATGACGGGCGCACTGATCTGGAAACGGATCGGTTTGGCCGTTGAGCAAGGCAATATCACCCTTGCCAACTATCTGGCGAAACGGTTGAGTAAAAGTGATCGGGCGCGTTTTACGCTGTGGAAACAGGTGCGGCGTGACCCGGCCAAATACCTGCCGTCGAAAAAGTTGAAACGCGATGATGCACTTAATCGACGCATCGTTATCTACGGAAGCAAAAGACTGGCAAGAAAGGATGCAACCAAGGCGTGGAAACAGTGGAGCAAGATTGAGCATGGTTATCGCTTTAGTGATAAGGATCGTGCAGAGGTAGCACGCTATATCGTGGTGCGAGGTGGACTGCAGAAACGACCCGAGACACGCGACTGGATCACTGCGTTGAAGCCGCAATGGATCAATGATGAGGTGCTGCGTTGGCAGGCCAAACTTGCCATCTATCAGAACGACTGGCCGCTGCTGAAGAGGAGTATCAAGGCCCTGCCCAAGGATCAGCAGCAGGAGAAACAGTGGCGTTACTGGCAGGCACGTGCCGCAGAGGCGAGTGGCGATAGACGTAGCGCGAATAAAACCTATGTCGATCTTGCGGGTACGGTGAGTTATTACGGATTTCTATCGGCAGACAAAACCAAACGGCCCTACCATCTCACCTCGATTCCGTTACTCGATGAAGATACCGGTATCGAAAAGATCGCTGCACTGGATGCGGTAAAACGTACCCGTGAACTACTCCACTTCAACCGCAACACCGAGGCGCGACGCGAGTGGCACCAGCTGCTGAGTGGATTCGATAATCAACAGACTCGACTGGCTGCAGTGCTGGCGAGTCGCTGGAGCTGGCACGATGGTGCGATCCTCACCACGGCCCGTACCGGTCAATTGAGCGATCTGGAGCTCCGTTTTCCCACGCCCTTTAAACAGCTGGTCGTGAAAAATGCCAAGCGTCAGAAGATCGATCCCGAGTGGGTCTTCGGCGTGCTGCGGCGTGAGAGCGCCTTTATGGCCGATGCCCAGTCAGGCGTCGGTGCGCTGGGCCTGATGCAGCTGATGCCAAAAACAGCACGAGAGCTCTCCAGGAGTCTCGGTATCAAGCGATTGCGCAGCAACGATATCCTGCAGCCCTCACGCAATATACAACTCGGTAGCAGTTATCTGCGGCGCATGCTCGATCGGTTTAATAATAATCAGGCGTTGGCCACTGCGGCCTATAACGCCGGTCCGCATCGTGTCGATAGCTGGTTGCCTGATAGCGGTACGACGCCTGCCGATGAGTGGGTGGAGCTGATCCCCTACAGTGAGACGCGTGATTATGTGAAAGCAGTGATGGCCTACACGACGATCTTTGACGATAAGTTGAATCGGCGGACATCATCGCTTAAGTCGCGCATGAAGGATGTGAAACGATAGGTTGTGCGTTTGAATGACTAGTACTCACTCCACATAAATCGATGTGGTGTGAGTCATCAGTGGATAAGCGTTCTACCCGGATTTGTAGGGCAGGAATTTTCCATTCAAGGTAACGACCACGCGGTCACCGGCAGGGTTCTCCTCTCTGTCTATATCCATAGTGAAGTCGATAGCACTCATGGTGCCGTCACCGAACCTTTCGTGGATCAGTTCCTTAATCGTCTCGCCGTAGACGCCAACGATAGATAACAGGATCGGTACCGGAGTCGGGGTTCGACTCCGGTACCTCTTCGATGCTCCTGGCCTCCATCATGGATTCAGGAGGTACGACTCCAGTAAACGGGTAGCCCGGATGGAGCGAAGCGCAATCCGGGGCGTGGATTATATCGATATCCCGGATTCCACCGTGCTGCATCCGGGCCACTTATTTAGGTGACAGGGATGGGCGGTTGGTAACAGGTACCGGACTAGGGTTTTGACTCTGGTGCCTGGTCGGCTTGTAGCAACCTCAGGGATCGGAGTCACATCGACTCCGATCCGCCATAGATAGCGCTACATATACGCCTGCGCCTCTTCTCCGGGATTGGGCAGTCCCGCAATACGCCATGCCTCTTTGGCGCTGGTGAAGAGTGTGTCGAGGCAGTGGGGCTCGTTGTGGGTGATAAAACAGACGTGGGCGGGTATGGGCGGTGCCATCTGGTGAGCCTGAAACTCGCCACGCAGACATTTAATAACACGCCACTGCCCTGGTGTGAGGCTGTTGAATCCATCCAGCAGTGCGATCTTTTCGGCGATCTCTTCATCCCACTCTGCTGCATCGATCATAAAACCGTCGTGGTCGAAGGCGAGAGGTTTCTCTCCAGTCAGTAAATTACCCATGATGTACCTCCTGGCGGCCGGTTGATTCTTTCACCGCCTGATAAGGTGAATCTAGTCGCCCCTCGTGTGCTGTAAAGTTCACAGCGATTTGGTGGGGTTATGCCATGTAACGTTTGGCGATCCAGTGGTCGACGCTGAAGTAGCGTCCTGCGCCGACAAACAGCAACATCAGCAGCATGATGAAGTAGGTAGCGGCAAATTCGATGCCGTTATTGAGTACGACAAAACTGCCATTTTCGGTGAGCCAGCTATATTGCCCATGTTCGCGTAGCAGCTCCCTGGCGCGGTCGAGTCGTTCAACTGCACCGGCAGTCCGTTCGTTGGCAAAGATGCCATTACCCTCGGCGATCGCAAGCCAACCGTTCTGCCAGTGGACTGTAAGTGCGGCGACCACCATGGTCACCATCAGTGGGATGGATATCCAGCGCACCGCCAGTCCGAGCAACAGCAGGATGGCGCCACCTGCCTCTGTGATACTGGCGGCGTAGGCCATAAAGGTGGGGAAGGGGAGACCGAGACCCCAGTCGGGATTGCCAAACCAGGCGATGGTGCTCTCCATGTCAGATAGCTTCTTGGTGCCCGCCATCCAGAAGATCGGGACCAGATAGAGGCGCAGTGCCAGCGGTCCGAGAAAGTCGAAGTTGCGGGTGAGGTTGAGTAGCTCCTGTAGCCTGATCGCCAATCGCATTCCGGACTCCTATCTCTCTGGGATGTTGTGGATGCCAGTCAGCAGGTCGCGATGGCGCAGGTCGAGCAGAATTTCGGCGCCCACACTGACAATCTGCTGCGGCTGTGGGTGATTCATCTCGGTCGCGATCGATTCGAGCAGCTCGCGTCCACTGGCCGCAACATTTTGCTGAATCAGCTGAAGTAGTCTCGCGGTGACGGCGTTGATCTCAAGAAAGTGAACCGCGTCGTGCCGGTCACGATAGACCACCAGGTGGGTCTCTGTTTCGCCATCGGGGATCTGCTCTGGCCCAATGCGGTGGACGGGGTAGTGGTAGCTGAGTGGCCATGCCAGTGGTGAGAGCTGCGGTATGCCCGTTATCAGATCCCCATTGGGATCGACATCTTCGCCGATGGCTGACTCCTCAGAGATCGAGAGGGCCAGCTCAACCCATTCATAGTGGGCCAGCTCGAGCAGGAAGGGGTAGTCGTCCGCCTGTGGCTCGCGTTCATTCTGCAGGTAGTCGAGCAGCTCCTGGGCGATCTCGAGAAACAGCGGCGTCTTGCAGTGGTGTTTGACCATAAAGTCGCGAATCATCGCGTGCCACCTCTCATCGGAGGTGATAGCACGAATCACCGGAAAGGCGCTGGCGGCGAAGTTCTCGATGTTGTTGTAGAAGAGATCGCGATAGATCGCCATGCGGCGCGTCTCAATCCCATCCGGTGCCGCATTATGCTCCGGGTTACGAATATAGGCGGCGAAGTCGTATTGCTGATCGATGAAATCGGGGCGTTTAGTGGCTTGCACGGTTCGCACGGTTCGCCTCCGTATCAGAGGTGGCTGCCAGTTGCCTTGCACGGATCTGATCGACCTCTAGTAGCAGCTCTTCAAGCGGTGGCAGATTGAAGTCGCGCTCCAGCAGGGTCGGGATCACGCCGTGCTGCCGGTAGGTGTAGTCGAGCATCTGCCAGACACTTGGCAGTACCTCGGCACCGTGGGTATCGACTAGCAGATCTTCGGCCTCTTTATAGTGGCCGGCGATATGCAGATAGGCGATCCGCTCAGAGGGGATCGCTTTGATAAATTCGAGTGGGTCGTAACAGTGGTTAACGCTATTAACATAGACATTATTTACATCGAGCAGGATGTCGCAGTCGGCCGCTTCGATCACCGCATTGAAGAAGTCGATCTCTGCCATCTGCTGTCCGGGTGCTGCATAGTAGGAGACGTTCTCCATGGCGATGCGCTGACCCAGAATATCCTGAACCTTTCTAATGCGTGCCGCGACATGTTCGACCGCCTCCTCGGTGAAGGGGATCGGCATCAGGTCGTAGAGGTGACCGTCATCGGCACAGTAACTGAGGTGTTCGCTATAGAGCGAGATGTTGTGTTCGCCCATAAATGTTTTGAGGCGATGCAGAAAGTTTTCGTCAAGCGGTGCGGGACCGCCAACTGATAGAGAGAGGCCGTGCAGGATGAAGGGGTGGCTCTCAGTGAAGGCGCGGAACTGTTTGCCCAGCGCACCACCGACACCCATCCAGTTCTCCGGGGCGACCTCAAGGAATCCGATCTGTTCATGCGGCGTCTCGGTAAGCGGCCCCAGCAGGGGCCGCCGCAGACCGAGTCCGGCGCCATGAACCTTATGATTCATTTCGCTCACGATGCAGTGCCTTACTTGTTACCGCCGCACTTCGCCTCGCCACATTTACCTTCACCGCTCGCCTTGGCCGGTGCTGCAGCCTTGTCACCGCCGCATGAACCCTCTTTGCCGGCCTTATCACCGCCACAGGAGCCCTCTTTGGCCTTATCGTCAGCCTTGGCACCTCCACACTTCGCCTCGCCGCATTTGCCCTCTTTACCGGCGTGGTTGTCAGCAACCATGTAGCCGCTTGAGAGCTCGGTCATCTGGAAGGGATTCTCAGCCGCGTTAGCCATTGGTGCTGCTGCCAGACTGACTGCAAAGGCGGTACCGAGTGCGGCGATAGTGTTTTTGTGCATTTTGTTGTTCGACATGGTGACTCTCCAAGTTTGTGTATACGTTCCGTTATTAGCCGCTCTGGCGTGTCTCTACAGATTCATGTGGCCTCGGAGAAAAAGACCTGTGGGGAATTCAGATTATTTCACTGCGGTATGAAAAAATATTAATAATAGTTATAACTTGCTGAATTTATGTATTAATTTTCTTAATGCATTCAAGGTAGGAAACATCGTCGGGTGCGGTGCCACTCTGTTGGGCGTGGAATAGTGCGTCGCCGAGGCACTCCATCATTTTGTGCTCAACGTCATGGGCATCGCTCGCCTTTGCCAGTAAAGCTCGATAGAGGGCACCAATTCCCGCCGGACGATCGGTGGAGACCTGCTCATGCAGGGCGATATGCATTCCCATATGCAGAAAGGGATTGTCGACGCCCATGCCGAGCGGTGCCTCGTGCTGCAGAGCACTTTCAGGATCATCGAGTAGCGTCTGGTACTCGGGGTGTTTAACGATGGTCTCGGCGAGTATCTGCTCCATCGGTTCGAGAGGTTCGCGCGACTGATGTTTACGCCATACTTCACAGTAGAAGCGGCGCATCTGATCCCGGTCTTGACCGAATAACATGATAGTTAACCTGAAAATTGTAATGAGGGTGTGGATTTTAGCAGAGGAAGATTTCTCTGAAAGGTAGAAAATGATTTTGAAATAATAACGTTGGTATTGTCGGGTTATGTGGCTGATTTTGAAATAGAATAGGGGAGTCGCTATTTTTGCGAGAGTTTGTTTTGGGCATCCAAGCCCAAGCAAACAGCAAAAACTTCACGCGACCGTTTATGCCTGCGGCGCCCCGTGCTTCGCTGATCATTAAATAATAATAAGCACGGTTTCTGATATGGATCGTCGTAGGCGTTACACCTCAAAAATTATCTGGTTCGGTTTTTCCATCGTAATCGCAACGATGGCGGCCTTCGCCACGACCGGTATCCACTACCTCTCCGACTCGAAAAAGAACTTCACCCGTGTTGTTGCTCAACACAATGTGCAGATCCATGTAATGAGTGAGTTCCTGCGTCTGGCCAGAGAGCGCTCTTTGACGCTGCAGCATATGTTTATGACCAACGATCCATTCGATCTTGACGATCACCGAATGCTGATGAGTGATATCGCGCAGGATTATCTGCAAATGCGAGAAGAGGTTCTGCAGACCAATCTGGATCAAGAGGAGAGAGAGTTGCTTACTGCGCAGCATGTGCAGACCAATATCACTGGACGTTTACAGAATCAGATTGCCGATATGATCATCGATGGAAATATTGAACCTGCCAAGATGATCTTCTACAACGAAGCGATTCCGAGTCAGGAGAAGGCGATGTCGTTGATGGGGGAGTTCATCGCACTACAGCATATCCACAACAGTATGGAGCTCTCACATACCAGCCGCGAGATCGAATTTGAGAAGAAGGTGATCGCTGCACTGCTCGTCTTTGGTCTGGTGATCAGCTTTATTATCGCCTCCCGCGTGGTGGCGAAGATCAATAAAGAGATCGAGCAGCGTAACAAGATCGAGAACGAGCTTGAGGAACGTGTTGAGCGTCGTACTCGGGAGCTGACCTATCTCGCTTCGCACGATTCTCTGACTGAACTGCCCAACCGTACGGTATTTAATGAGCAGCTGGGAAACTCGATTCAACAGGCGAAACGCTATAAGAAGTGTTCAGCGCTGCTGTTCCTCGATCTTGATGGATTCAAGGCGATAAACGATGGGTATGGTCACGCTGCTGGTGATTATGCGCTGCGCGAGGTTGCAGCAAAATTGAAACATATTATTCGTGGTTCCGATGTGCTGGCGCGAGTCGGTGGTGATGAGTTCACCATTATCCTCAACGATGTGAAGGAAGAGAGTAACGCAACGCGCATCTGTGAACAGGTGATCGAGTCGCTTAACCAACCGATCGATTTTTCTGGTCTCAATCTGCAGCTGGGTGTCTCAATCGGAATTACCTTCTTCATGAATGACCGACGCTCTGCCGACGAACTACTCACCGAGGCGGATGATGCGATGTATATTGCTAAAGATCTGGGTAAAAATCGCATGCAGATCTCCAAGCATGCCGACCGTGAGTCCAATGTTCACCCCTTCCCGGGTGAACGATCCAACGCCTAAGCTGGGAATTCTTTATTCCCCACGAACTTGCCTCTGCCGAGGTAGTGAACGAAACTTTGTTTATCTACCCGTTTTGGAGAGTCTGATGTCCCGCGTTCAAAGAGTCATTCTCGATGTGCTCAAACCCCATCAACCCAATGTGCTCGATTTCGCTCGTGCGATTGCCGCTATCGGTGATGATTACCGGGTCGATGTACGGGTGATTGAGGTCGATGAGAACACCGAAACGCTGCAGGTCGAAATCGAAGGAAGTGATATCGATTTTGAAGCGGTAAATGTGGCGATCAGTGAAAACGGCGCCTCACTGCACAGTATTGATGTTGTCTCGGTGGCTAGCACCACTGAGTAGTCGAAAGCCGATTACCCGCTCATTCATCATGGTTACGCTACAGCAGCTTAAAACACTTCTTGCCATCTCCCACTCTGAGGAGATCATGCGTCGCTATTTTGTGGTTAACGGTTTTGATGGTGCGTTGGCGATACTCGGTCTGATGATGGGTTTTTATGTCAGTGAACAGGTTGAGCTTGCGGTGGTGATTACCTCCTGCCTGGCCACTGCTCTGGCGTTGGGTATGAGTGGCATCTCCAGCGCCTATATCAGTGAAGCGGCGGAACGTCGCCGTGCCTTGATGAAGTTGGAGGAGGCGATGGTGACCTCACTCGATGAGAGTCACCATGCGCGTGCAGCGATGCTGATTCCGTGGTTGGTGGCACTCGTCAATGGAATGGCTCCATTGATATTTGCACTGATTATTATTTCGCCGCTGTGGATGGCGCGGAGCGGTTTGGTGCTGCCCGTCGACGCGCTACCGATGGCTATGGGCGTTGCGATCTCGATTATCTTTTTGCTCGGCGCCTTTCTTGGCCGAGTCGGAGGGACCTTCTGGCTCTGGAGTGGTCTGCGCAGTATCGCTGTGGCGCTGCTGACGGTGGGTCTGATCTATCTAATTGGATGAGTGTCGCGGCCTCAATCGAGGTTCTTATCCTTAAATTCACACAGGTCTTCGATAATGCAGCTACCACAGCGCGGTTTGCGCGCAATACAGGTGTAGCGTCCGTGCAGAATCAGCCAGTGGTGGGCATCCTGCATGAACTCCGCGGGAATAAACTTCAGTAGTTTTTTCTCGACCTCGACGACATTTTTTCCCGGCGCGATCCTGGTACGGTTTGAGAGTCTAAAGATGTGGGTATCGACGGCCATGGTTGGATGGCCTAAGGCGGTGTTGAGTACCACGTTGGCGGTCTTGCGCCCGACCCCCGGTAACGCCTCAAGTGCGGCACGATCTTCCGGTACTTCACTATCGTGCAGCTCGATCAGCATCTTGCACGCCTTGATCACATTCGCCGCTTTGCTGTTAAACAGACCGATGGTCTTGATGTAGTGCTTCAGTCCCTCTTCACCCAGCGCATAGATCGCCTCCGGTGTATTGGCGATCGGATAGAGTTTTGCGGTGGCCTTGTTAACACCCACATCGGTTGCCTGTGCCGATAGGATTACGGAGATCAGCAGCTCAAAGGTGGAGTCGTAATTGAGCTCAGTGGTCGGGTGGGGATTGTTTGTCTGAAAGCGTGAGAAGATCTCGTGCCGTTTCTGCGGATTCATGACTGCGCCGATTACTATTACAGCTCGTCATTATCGGTGATGCAGGATGAAATTTCGAACCCTGGTAGGTGGGCGCTGCGCTACGCTTCACCGAGAATATCGTCAACAACGCGGAACACCTCGGCAACGTTGATCGGCTTGGTCATGTAGTAACGAAAACCGGCCAATTTTCCTTTCTCAATATCGCCGGGCATGGCGCTTGCGGTGACAGCAATCACCGGTATGTTGCGTGTCGATTCGTCCTTCTCGAGTACCGCCTTGACCTCAAAGCCGTGCATGCCTGGCATGCTGAGGTCCAACATGATCATCTGTGGGCGGTGTGCCTGGGCCAGCTCAATTCCGAGAGAGGGTTGCTGGGCTGTGATCAACCTGAGATCGGGGCGACGTTTAAAGAGGTGCTCCATGAGTAGAACATTGGATGGATTATCTTCGATATAGAGTACGGTTTTAAGCGCGTCACTCTCCTCGTCTTCGATCGAATGGGAGGTTTCATCAGAAGAGGATTCATCGGCCGCTACGGGTTGATCACTAAGTGGAGTCTTGAACCAGAAGGTGCTGCCGCTGCCGGGTGTGCTATCGACGCCAAGCTCACCATCCATCAGCTCTACCAGCCGTTTGCTAATCACCAGTCCAATGCCGGTTCCCTCAACCTCACTCACCTCGGCATGTAGCCGGTGGAATGGCTGAAATAGCTGTGCCTGCTCATCTTGGCTGAGCCCATCCCCGGTATCGGTGATGCGTATCCCTCCCGTTTGTTCATTCGCTCCGTAGTCGATGGTGACTCGTCCCCCATCACGGTTGTACTTCACGGCGTTGGAGAGCAGGTTGACGATCACCTGTTTGAGGCGCACCCGGTCGCCGATTACGGCAGGGCAGAGGGCGTTGCCGTTTCGGAGCTCGATCTCAATGCCGCGTGTTTTGGCCAGCGGTGAGATGAGTGTGATGCACTCATTAATTAGCCTTCTGCAATCAATCGGCGATAGCGATAACTCCATGCGACCGGACTCGATTCGAGACAGATCGAGTACTTCGTTGATCAGCTCCAGTAGGTGGTGGC
Source organism: Solemya pervernicosa gill symbiont (assembly GCF_002020875.1). Taxonomy (NCBI): domain Bacteria; kingdom Pseudomonadati; phylum Pseudomonadota; class Gammaproteobacteria; species Solemya pervernicosa gill symbiont. Next base: position 37,036 of record NZ_MPRL01000022.1, read on the forward strand.
TGGCACGGGAGACCTCATCAATGCTCTCATCAATGACGCTGTCCTTATTGTCGAGCTGCATAATCTGGGTAAAGCCGATAATGGCGTTGAGAGGGGTGCGCAGCTCATGGCTCATGCGCGAGAGAAAGTCGGATTTCGCTTTGTTGGCGCTCTCGGCCTCAAGTTTCTCTTTCTCCAGGAGCTTGGCGTGCTCCTCATCAATGGCGCGTTTACGGCGCTGTCTGACTATCAGAGTGATACCGCCCAGGCCGAGTAGCCAGACGGCGGAGTGAGTAACCATCATTGCACGGCTATTGGCCGAGCTGCTCTCTATATAGGGCTGTAGTGGAATCGCGACACCAACACCGCCGCGAAGATCGCCCTCCTTAAAGCCGAGGTGTCCATGACACTTCTCGCAACCCTTTTGCATATACATCGGCTTCATCAGGCGCACGTAGGGCGCGTTATCGATCTCGGCAACGTCCGCTACTTCACCTATACCACGTTCGAATGAATCGAGCGCCTCCAGCTCCCATGCATCGGCCTTGTTGTTTGGGTTGAGTAGGATCTTGCCGGTGATCTTGCCCTTGATGCCGTAGAGTTCGGAGTACTCATCCATCATCTGTCGCAGCATGTAGGCGGGATTCATCAGCGTCAGCTCAACGCCATCGGTGGTGGTGAGGTCACGATCGGGTAGATGGGCTAGATAGGGGCTGCGCGGGGTGCGTTCATCGGGGCGGACATAGACGCCGCCATGCAATGTTCCCCAGAGGCGAAAGGCCTGATCCTTATTAAAATTCTCTCGCGCTGCGATAGAAGCAAGTTCGATCGCCATCTGCTGCTGATGGGCGAGATTCCATGCGATAGAAGTACCGATCACGACACTCCACGCCAGCACTGCCAGCCAGCCAGCTTAAGCGGGCTATGGTGTAGCGGTTTGTCGGTTGCTCTGATTTTTTCATGCGCTGACCGCCATGGATAGCGAAGCGAAGGCGGTTAGTCCGCGATAGTCGACGCCGTCTGCATATTCGTAGTTGAGAGCGCGAGCGAACGACGAAGA
>NZ_MPRL01000023.1:0-31709 GCF_002020875.1 Solemya pervernicosa gill symbiont
GGGCGCCGTAGGCATAAACGGTCGCGTTAAGTATTTGCCGCTTGCTTGGGCTTGGATGCCCAAAACATGCTTCCGCAAAAATAGCGACTCCCCGAAGTACCCTGATCAATCCGGAGGTTCGCGAGTTCATCGAGCTGAGTCACGGCCTGCTGTTCGATTTTTTCGACGCCTTCATAAAACCACTTGAAAATGAGCTCGGCGTGCCCTCCTCACACGCAGTCGGAAAGTCACACTGCGTCAGCTCCTATGCAACCTACAAGGCGCGAATCGATGCGGTGAACTACGCCCTCAACAATGATGATGGCGCTACTACGCGACACTACGAAAACGCCCACATCATTTTGGTCGGCGTCTCACGCTCGGGTAAAACACCCACCTGTCTCTACCTGGCACTGCAGTATGGAATACTAGCCGCCAACTAGCCGCCAACTATCCGCTAACGGAGGATGACTTCGAGACGCCGGGACTGCCCAAGGCACTCAAGCCCTACCGCGACAAACTCTTCGGCCTGACGATCGAACCGGAGCGTCTGCAACAGGTACGCACCGAGCGCCGACCCAACAGCCGCTACGCAACCGATGCGCAGTGTCGCATGGAGGTAAAGACCGCCGAGGCGCTCTACAAGCAGATGAAGATCCCCTATCTCAACACCAGCACCGTCTCGATCGAGGAGATCTCAACAACGATACTTCAGCAGGCGGGATTGAAACGCAGACTCTACGGATAGTCGGTAGAACGTCTGATCACTCGGCTCATGAAGGCCTTTACCGCTCCGACTCTATTTACCAGCATCGCCTTAACTCTCCTCCTGCCCTTCCTCACTTTGAGTTTCAGCAGCCTTAACTTCCACTTCATCGGGGCATCGAGCAGGTAGCGCCAATAGTATTGCGATAAGAATCCGGTACGAAACTGATTGCATTTCAGACAAGGACTATCAGCTGTAAAAGTCTCTCCCGCCAGCATCTTCTGGGTATTGCGATACTTTTCACTCTCCATCACTGCGGTTATGGATGACGCAAAAACATCACCGTAGTCATCCCAGTAGTTCACACAACAACCGAGCATCGCACCGTTCCAGTTAACCTGCGGATCGACCCAGAGCTGCGCACAGAGTGGAAATCGCTCTGCATCAATAGGCAACGGAGACGATCCGGAGATCTGCTCGGGTGTTGGCAAAATAACATCGTAGGGCTGGGCGGGATTCTCCACGGGGAAGTAGCTTGAACTCCAATTCGGCCTAAGCGCGAAAGACATATCGAGCTGTGCTGCCATACTCCTCGCCGCATCAACCTCAGGCTCGTTGTAACTAAAGAGTACAAACTGCCAGGTCAGCTTGGGAAGATCGCTGCGGTAGCGCTGTTTAAACTCATTGATCTGACGGACATGGTCGAGCACCTTCTCGATCTGGCCTCCAGAACGATAGCGTTCATAGGTCGCCTGGGTTGCACCATCGAGCGCAACGGTTATCTGAGCAACGCGATATTTGACCAAAGCCTCGAGCTGTTCGGTCGTGGCAAAATTTAGATTCACCCCATTGACCAGATTAATCTCGACATCATGTTCTGCCGCACATTCAAGTATCGAGACCAGTTCCTTATTGAGGAACACCTCACCGTAGTTGGAGAGCTCTACAGAGTTAAGAGCGGGGGTCGCCTCTAATAGATTCTGAAAATCGGTTAGCCTGAGTACACCACTGCCAACCCGACTCTTCGCGAGCTTTCCACTTGCGGTTGGACAGACCGGACAATCAAGCTGACAGCGGGTCGATGCCTCAAGCCTGATGCTGGTTGGTGAAGAATTCACGAAACTCCCTTTCCAATCGTTACAGTAGATAGCCGTTACGACGACGTTCCACCCTCCTGTCGTGGTGTGGGCAGTACCCACCAGTGCAGGATTCTAAATATGCCGCTTAGAGTGAGCTAGTTTATAGAGAAAGAGTGAAGCGCTGTATCACGTAGTGCTTTCAAGGTTACTACTCATAGAGTGGAAGATAGGCCGGATTGGAAATGACCTCGCAATCCGCCACCTCAATCTCATACTCTCCAATCGAAACCGAGGCAGAGACGGTCACACCCGGAGAGCTATTATTGATGGGTGAAGTGGTCGCAGCGGTCCCAGAGTCGGTAACGATCGTGAACTTGCAACCCTCTTGGAACACATGGGGAATCATGCGCTCTTCGACCGGCGTTGAACTGGTAGTCTCACTCGAACAGGCAGTAAGCAACAAAGTTGCCACCATCAGTGAAAACACTCCCCATCTATTCATAACACTCCCCCCACCATCCACTCGTTATATAAAGCACAGTAACTCCAGCTCTGCAGTGTAGCCCAGATGTAGCAGTGTGGAATCCAGGGAGGCCTTCGCCAGCCTACTCTCGGATCTCTTTAAAGGAGTCGAGCCTACGGCTCATCGTGCGTTGCTTCATTCGGGCTACTTACCTGGATAGTGGTTACTCGTTCTCATGCCTCACCTCGACTAGTGGCTTGCCCGACAGATCGAAGCCAACGATGACGTTCATTGGGCGACAACAGACCTGACAATCTTCTACATAGGCATCGACACCCGTTGAGCAGTCAATAGTCAGATCTATCTTCTCACCGCAGTAGGGGCAGTCGACATAAACAGTCTCCAGCAAACTCATATCGACACCCCGTAATTAATCATGCGGCCACTGAAGCGCCTTTGCGAAAGGCCAACTCATCGCCCTCAATATCGACGCTAACGGTATCACCGGCAATAAATTCACCGCGCAGGATCGCCTGTGCCAGTGGATTCTCCAGCTGCTGCTGAATGGCACGCTTGAGTGGACGTGCGCCATATACCGGATCGAAACCTGCCTCACCGAGCCGGTCGAGCGCCATCTCACTCAGCTTCAGATCAAGATCGCGATCAGTGAGTCGACGGCGCAGATACTCGATCTGAATATTGGCAATGTGGCGAATCTGCTCCTGGCCCAGTGGATGGAAGACCACCGTCTCATCGACTCGGTTAATAAATTCGGGACGGAAGTGCTGACCGACCACTTCCATTACCGAGGCCTTCATCAACTCGTAGTTTTCCTCATCGTTGCTACCCTGTGCAGCCGCCAGTTCCTGAATGTGCTGCGAACCGAGATTGGAGGTCATCACAATCACGGTATTACGGAAGTCTACGGTACGACCCTGGCCATCGGTGAGGCGCCCATCATCGAGCACCTGCAGCAGGATATTGAAGACATCGGGATGCGCCTTCTCCACTTCATCGAGCAGAATTACCGAGTAGGGTTTGCGACGAACGGCTTCGGTTAGATAACCGCCCTCCTCATAGCCCACATAACCGGGAGGTGCACCCACCAGTCGAGCCACTGAGTGTTTCTCCATGAACTCCGACATATCGATGCGCACCATCGCCTCTTCAGTGTCGAAGAGGAATTCGGCCAGTGCTTTGCAGAGTTCGGTTTTGCCGACACCGGTCGGGCCAAGGAAGAGGAACGAGCCGTTGGGGCGGTTTGGATCGGAGAGTCCGGCACGTGAGCGACGAATCGCATCGGAGACGGCACCCACCGCCTCATCCTGTCCGACCACACGTTTGTGTAGCCCCTCCTCCATACGTAGCAGTTTGTCACGCTCGCCCTCAAGCATCTTGGAGACGGGGATACCGGTCCACTTCGAGACCACCTCGGCAATCTCCTCTTCGGTGACGTTGTTACGCAGCAGCTGCATCTCGCCCATCTCGACATCGGCGGCCATCTGCAGCGACTTTTCAAGATCCGGGATACGACCATACTGCAGCTCTGACATGCGTGAGAGATCACCGGCACGGCGTGCCGTCTCCATCTCCAGGCGAGCACGCTCCAACTCCTCCTTGATCTGAGTAGCACCGTGCAGCGATGCCTTCTCCGACTTCCAGATCTCCTCCAGGTCGGCATACTCGCGTTCGAGACGATCGACCTCCGCCTGCAGATCGGCAAGGCGTTTCTTCGAGGCGTCATCGGTCTCTTTATTCAGCGCCTCCCGCTCGATCTTGAGCTGAATCAGACGCCGCTCCATGCGATCCATCTGCTCGGGCTTGGAGTCGATCTCCATACGAATACGGCTGGCCGACTCGTCGATCAGATCGATCGCCTTATCGGGCAGCTGACGGTCGGTAATGTAGCGATGCGAGAGGGTTGCAGCAGCAACGATGGCCGGATCGGTGATATCAACGCCGTGGTGTACCTCATAGCGCTCTTTCAGGCCACGCAGAATGGCGATGGTATCCTCAACATTCGGCTCCATCACCAGTACTTTCTGGAAACGGCGCTCTAGCGCAGCATCCTTCTCGATATACTGACGATACTCATCAAGCGTTGTGGCACCGATGCAGTGGAGCTCACCACGCGCCAGTGCCGGTTTAAGCATATTTCCAGCATCCATCGATCCTTCGGCCTTGCCCGCGCCGACCATGGTGTGGATCTCATCGATGAAGAGAATGATCTGCCCCTCTTGCTTGGAGAGATCATTAAGTACTGCCTTGAGGCGTTCTTCAAATTCACCGCGGAACTTAGCTCCAGCAATAAGCGCCCCCATATCGAGTGAGAGCAGACGTTTACCCTTTACACCCTCCGGCACCTCACCATTAATTATGCGTTGCGCCAATCCCTCGACGATGGCGGTCTTGCCGACACCGGGCTCACCGATCAGAACGGGATTATTCTTGGTACGACGTTGCAATACCTGTACTGCACGACGGATCTCATCATCACGGCCGATCACTGGATCGAGCTTGCCCTGTTCGGCACGTTCGGTCAGGTCGATGGTGTATTTCTCCAGCGCCTGGCGCTGCTCCTCGGCATTGGGGTCATCAATACTCTCACCACCACGCAGCTGATCAATCGCCTGTTCAACCGCCTTTTTGGTAGCACCCGCCTTGCGCAGCATCTCACCGATCTCACCCTTCTCATCCACCACGACCTGGATGAAGAGCTCAGAGGAGATATAACTATCCTTGCGCTGTTGGGCAATCTTGTCAGTCAGGTTAAGCATGCGCCCCAGGTCATTGGAGAGGTGTACGTCACCCGCCATGCCCGTGACCGAAGAGAGTCGCTCCAGTCCTTCACCCAACTGAGAACGAAGTTGGTTCACATTGACACCACTCTGCGTGAGCAGGTGACGCGTGGTCCCGCCCTCCTGATCGAGTAGCGCCATCATCAGGTGGACCGGCTCAATAAACTGGTGATCACGACCAACCGCCAGGCTCTGAGCATCGGCAATTGCCATCTGAAATTTGCTGGTGAATTTATCCATTCGCATATCGGACTCTCCGCGTATAACTGGCTGACTAATTGACTAATCTACACCCTAAATGGGGAATCCCCACGCAAATATCAAGTCTATCTGGTGAAACCTTTTAGCACGCCGAATTAGAAGCTTGGAGTGCTACACTATTGTCTGGCTCATAACGCTGTTTACTGAATCGATAACAAAGATAAACAATCAGGATGCCATCCAATTCTCACCTTGTGTCTGTTGCCACCCTCACCACGTTGCTAACAGCACTCTTACTGCTTCTCCTGTCACCGTCGGTTGTGGCAGGCGATGCTCAAGCGCGAGACCGTCCAAATAATAGTGACCTCACCCCGGTCACACTCCAGCTACGCTGGCACCACCAGTTTCAATTTGCCGGTTACTATGCGGCCCTTGAGAAGGGTTACTACCGTGATGCCGGGCTTGAAGTAAAGATCGTTGCCGGTAACCCAGATCGCAGTCCGATTAACGAAATTCTATTGGGACGGGCCGATTACGGTGTCGATAACAGCGGCATCTTGCACCGACGGTTACAGGGTGAGCCGCTGGTCGCTCTGGCCGCAATTTTCCAACACTCCCCTTCGATACTGTTAACCCGTACCGACTCTGGCATCAATTCACCTCACGAGTTGGTAGGGCGAACAATCATGTCGGTAAGTAACACGGCCGATGCCGCTTTCATCGCCATGCTGCAGAATGAGGGAATCGCCCTCGATAGCGTTGAGATCATTAATGATCGTTACAACCTCGAGGCGTTCATTACTGGTGAAGTCGATGCACTCAATGCCTACATCACCAATGAGCCCTACCTGCTCTACGAGCGTGGCATTGCCAGCTCAATCATCAAGCCACGCAATTACGGCATCGACTTCTATAGCGACATTCTCTTCACCAGTGAAGCGTTGGTACATAGCGATCCCGAGCAGGTGTCAGCATTTCGTACCGCATCACTCAGAGGCTGGCACTATGCGCTGACCTTCCCGGAAGAGATCATCGAGCTGATCCAGAGTCGTTACGGATCGAGCCACAGCATCGACCACCTTCACTACGAGGCCGACACAATACGAAAACTGATCGTGCCCGATCTGGTTCAGATAGGACATATGAACCCGGGTCGTTGGAAGGCGATGGCGGAGACCTACCAACAGGCAGGGCTGATCGAACCTGGTTACACCCTCGATGGTTTTATCTTCGACAGCGTACACGGACATATCCACGACGATCGGCTCTGGTCCAACCAGGCATTTCGTGTCGCAATCGTCGCACTGTTTCTTATCGGTCTAATCACACTCATCCTGTTGGTATTCAACAGTCGACTACAGAGGGAGATAGGCGAGCGCCGAACCACCGAAGAGAAGCTACGCCAATCTGAAAGCAACATTCGCTCGGTTTTCGACAACCTGCAAGAGACCTTCTATCGAGCAGACACACAGGGACGGGTTGTGACCGTCTCACCCTCCATCGAGAAACTGACTGGATATACACAGCAGGAGATGATCGGTCGTAACCTCAGCGAGCTCTACATCGACCCGCGACAGCGCCAACAGCTGATTGATGCGATACAGGAGCAGGGGGGGGCGGGTTACTGGATATGAGGTGAATATTCGGCGCAATGATGGCCAACCGATCTGGCTCTCGGTCAACGCGCAATTTTTCTACGACAACAACGACCAGGTTAATGGGGTTGAGGGTACCGCTCGCGATATAACAGAACACAAACAGGTTATCTCTGACCTGAAACTCGCCAAAGAGCTGGCTGAAGATGCCAATAGCACCAAGAGCGATTTTCTCGCTAATATCAGCCACGAGATTCGCACACCGATGAACGGTATTCTCGGTTTCACCCGCCTGCTGGCCAGGACCGATCTCAATGGTGAACAGCGCGATCAGGTTGAGACGATCAATAGCTCTGCCAACGACCTGCTTGCCATCATTAACGACATCCTCGACTTCTCCAAGATCGAATCGGGTGAGACCCTAATTCAGTCGGTGCCCTTTAATCTACTTGAGGCACTCTCGGATGTCGTCTCACTCTTCTATAACGACGTGCAGCGTAAAGGGATCGAATTAAGGTTAAAGAACGACCGTTCGGTGCCTGTGTGGATTGCTGGCGACCCCGTCAGGCTCAAGCAGGTGCTTAACAATCTGGTCAACAACGCGATCAAGTTTACCGATCAAGGTCAAATCGAAATTTCGAATCGCCTACTCGACTCACCGGATGAGCACCTAATTATCGAGTTCTCGGTCACCGATACCGGCATCGGTATGAGCAGCGAAGAGATGGAGGAGATTTTCAAACCCTTCAAACAGCTCGACAACACCTATGAACGCCTTAACTCTGGCACCGGACTGGGATTGGCGATCTGTCGAAAATTGATCGAAGCGATGGGTGGCAAAATAGGCATCGAGAGTCATCCCGGTGAGGGTACCCGCTTCTGGTTCACCATCACCACACAGGCACTTCATAGCGTTGAGCCAACCAGCGAGGAAACGGAACATCAGGCCGATGCGCACCGAGGCAAACAGATACTGGTGGTTGATGACAACGCGATCAATCGCAAACTTATTACGACCCTGCTCACCGACCGACAGGTTGTGGTCGATGAGGCCGAGAGTGGTGAGCATGCTCTTACACTCTTCCGACAGAAACGCTACTCACTGGTCTTCATGGATATTCGAATGCCGGGTATGAACGGGATGGATATCACCCGTGCAATGCGCAAAATCGAGATCGAGGACCAACGCACCCCAATCATCGCACTAACGGCCCATGCAATGCCGCAGGAGATCGAGCAGTTTCTCGCAGCGGGCATGGATGAGTCGATCACCAAGCCGGTCAGTGAGGCGGAGCTTTGGGAGATCATCGGCCAGTTCAGCCGCAACGATTGATCCGGTGATTCATTCTTATTCGGGATTAGATGCAGTTGGTCGAGAGGAGCGCTCTCAGTCACTTATCGTGGCAATACATTATCCGCTGTACGCAGATTACTTCTTTTGGTAGACCTTGCGTTTAAACAGATCGTTACGACGACTGACCAGTCGATCGAGAAATAACATGCCGTCGAGGTGGTCCATCTCGTGCTGTACCGCACGCGCTTCAAACCCCTCGCTCTCATACTCGTGCAGCTCACCCTCAAGATCATAGGCCTGGAACTTGATCTTCTCAGCACGGATAACGTTACCGGTGTAGTCGGGTACCGACATACAACCCTCACGTCCCTTGGCCATTCCTTCCCAGTCGGTAATCTCGGGATTGATCATGATAATGGTGCCATTGTTTGGCACCGGCTTACGGGTCACAGAGCAGTCGACGATCACAATACGTTGAAAATAACCGACCTGTGGTGCAGCGATGCCAACCCCACCGGGACCGGCGCGCATCGTCTCTTCCAGATCACTCACGAAGCTACGCAGCGATTCATCAAACTGCTCTACTGGCAGCGACTCCTGCTTCAGCTTCGGATCGGGATAGGCGAGGATATCGAGTATAGCCATAGCAGTCGCTAACCGATCATCGTTTCGATGGGACTGATACTGGCGTCAATGCCCTCTTTGCAGACCACCTCGAGTGCTGCCTGCAGTGACTCAATACCCTCGGCAGCGTGCCCTTCGATATGCATGATGTAGATTGGATCCTGCTCGGTACCAGCCACATCCGATTCGAGATCGAGAATATTGAGTCCCGACTCGGCCAGTGCGGTGGTTACCTTGGCCACGATTCCGGCACGATCGGCACCATAGACACTGATACGCACATCGGGAATCTCATGCTGATGCAGCCCACCCTCGACATGGTCGACGTGGCAATGAAGACCGAGTGAGTCGGCCTCGGTTGAGATGAGGCTTTGCAGAGACTTGATGGTGCCATCGTGCTGAACCATCAGCATGATGGTGAAGTTGGCACCGAGGCGCATCATCGACGCCTCGCCCAGATTGCAGCCACCCTCTAATAGGGCCGAGGTGACGTGGGCCACGATGCCGGGGCGATCCTTTCCGACCAGGGTCAACATAAACCATTTACTCATAGCCACAACGCTCCTTTGAAGTAATTAGTGCACCGTCGCATGTGCAAAGTGGATCACCACCACACCGAGTACGATTAATACCACCTGATAGACGGTATCTTTTTTATCGACTCGCTGGTGCAGGCCGGGAATCAGATCGGCCACTGCAATATAGATAAAACTCGAGGCGGCCACCGCCAGCACATAGGGCAGTGCGAACTCGAGATTCTGCAGACTGAACCAGGCAAGTAGTCCACCGAGGATGGTGGTAAAGCTGGAGAGCAGATTAAAAAAGAACGCCTTGCGACGACTAAAGCCGCTATGCAGAAGAATGGCAAAATCTCCCACCTCCTGCGGTATTTCATGCGCAGCGATTGCCACACTGGTCACCACACCGAGGTGGAAGTCGGTCATAAAGGCAGCGGCGATCAGTACACCGTCGACGAAGTTATGCAGACCATCACCGATCAGAATCAGACTCGCCGCCTTACCCTCGCCATGACCGGAGTGGGGAGCGTGCGCTTCGCAGTGATCGGTATGGCAATGGCGCCACAGCACCATCTTCTCAAGGATAAAGAAGGCCAGCAGACCCAGCAGCACCGCCATCATCAGCTCATGGAAGTCATCGATACCGGGACCCTCTAGTGCATGCGGCAGCAGCGCCAGGAAGGCAGCACCCAATAGTGCACCGGTGGCAAAGCTGACCAGATGGGGCAACAGGCGCGTACGCAACGACTCACTGAAGAGCAGAAAAGTCCCAACGGCAGCAACACTCAATACACCACCAAGCAGGCAGAAGAGCAGAATCCAGAGCAGTAGGGTCATGAGTCAGAAAATCCCGAAAAGGTAGCGCAAAATGATAACCGATTACGCTACTGCGGCGCTATCCAAATCAGCGAGGCCATACGCCCCGTTTCACCATCGCGGCGATAGGAGTAGAAGTGCTCGGCATCACTATAGGTACAGTAATCACCGCCATAAATCTGCGCCACGCCACAACGCGCAAGGCGCAGCCTGGCCAGCTGGTAGAGGTCGGCCAGCCAGCGCCCCTCTATCGAGGATGACTTAAAGGCCTGCTCCGCTTCGATCTGGTGGTCAACAAATTCACGACGCACTTCATCACCCACCTCAAAGACCTCGGGTCCAATCGCCGGTCCGAGCCAGACCAGCAAATCTGCTGTCGCCACACCCATCGCCTCAACGGTCGACTCGATAACCCCAGCGGCCAGACCACGCCAACCAGCGTGCGCGGCAGCAACCACACTGCCCTGTCGATTGCAGAACAGCAGCGGCAGACAGTCTGCTGTCATCACCGCACAGACCTTGCCCGATCGCCAACTAAAGACCGCATCCGCACATTGGCCAACAGAGATCTGATCGGCAGCTACCACATCGGTGCCATGCACCTGATCGAGCCACACCGGTGAGTCAGGCAGTGCCAACTCAGTAATGAGCCGTTGACGATTCTGTTGCACATGCTGATCTCGATCACCCACGTGTGTGGCGAGATTGAAAGAGTGGAATGGCGCCTCACTGACACCACCGGCTCGAGTGGTCGTATAAGCGTGTACTGTGTGTGGTGCGGGCCAGTCGGGGGCGATCGTTTCGATCAACGTGACTGCTCCCGATGTTGTTCGGCATCCTCGCACAGCACCTGAATCAGTTGCGCCATATCCGCTGGCAGCGGTGCCTCCCAGGAGAGTAGCTCTCCCGTTTCAGGATGCTCCAATCCCAGCCTCGCGGCATGCAGCGCCTGGCGACGAAAACCACGCAGGGTCTCAATCATCTGCTCACTACTCTCGGCAGGAATGCGAATCCGCCCGCCATAGACTGGGTCACCCACCAGGGGGAAACGCAGGTGAGCCATATGGACACGGATCTGGTGAGTTCGCCCCGTCTCAAGCTGTACCTTAATATGGGTATGGGCACGAAAACGCTCTTCCACGCGATAGTGCGTTATCGCCTCCTTGCCCCGTTCGGTCACGGCCATCTTGAGGCGATCGACCGGATGGCGCCCGATCGGTGTCTCTACCGTTCCCCCCGAGACCATCACCCCCATCGTAATTGCTTGATATTCACGTTCGATATCATGCTGCTGCAGCCTCTCGACCAGATGGTTATGGGCAGTCAGGGTTCGCGCCACCATCAGCAGTCCGGAGGTATCCTTATCAATACGGTGCACCAGCCCGCTACGAGGGATCGCCGCCAGAGCTGGATCGTAATGCAGCAGCGCATTCTGCAAGGTTCCGTCGGGATTCCCTGCCGCCGGATGAACCACCATCCCGGCCGGTTTGTTGACGATCAGCAGATGTTCATCCTCGAAAATTACATCCAGCGGTATATCCTGGGCCACCACCGCCGTTTCGCTCTCTAACTCTGCCTCAATCACCACCGACTCACCGCCGTGAACCTTCTCTCGCGGCTTGCTACAGAGCGAGCCATTGAGAGTCACGCACCCCTCTTTGACCCACTTCTGCAACCTTGCGCGCGAGTAGCTGTCAAAAAGCTCGGCCAGCACCTGATCGAGGCGCTGTCCGGCAGATTCATCGGGGATGGTGGCGTTTAGTGTCACGCGTTCAGGATTGTTCATTTGTGCTCTAGATTCACTCAGGGACGGTAGGACATTTGACGACCGCTTGGGCTATACTGCCGTCCGTTATTTCATAAAAAACTGAACTTGTTGTCGGGACCCATTTTGACCATGCACTCTATCAGACTCTTCATCCTCCTGGGGCTGTTTCTCTCACTGCTCGGCTGCGCCGGCACGTTAGATGAGAACGACGAGACCAAGGGTTGGTCCGCCAATCAGTTCTATAGTGCCGCCAAAGAGGCGATGAGCGACAGCGACTACAAAGGCGCAATTCGTTACTTCGAACTGCTCGAGGCACGTTATCCCTTTGGCCGTTACGCCCAGCAGGCACAGCTCGAATCGGCCTACGCCTACTATAAATATGAGGAGCCCGATTCGGCCATTGCCACCCTCGACCGCTTCATCAAGATGCATCCGCGCCATCCCAACGTCGACTACGCCTATTATCTAAAGGGACTGGTCAACTACAACCGTGGCAAGACCGCCCTTGATGCCCGTCTCGTCTCCGACGCCACCCAGCGCGATCCGGGGGCTGCTCGAAAATCATTCGATGACTTCTCCCAGCTGGTGAACAAATTCCCAGCCAGTCAGTACGCCAAGGATTCGCGCCAGCGCATGGTCTATCTGCGCAATCTGCTGGCCTCCTATGAGGTCCACGTCGCCGATTACTACCTACGTCGCAAGGCCTACATCGCCTCGGTCAATCGCGCCAAGTATGTGATTGAAAACTATCAGCGCACTCCAGCCATGCCCGATGCGCTGGTTGTGATGGTGAAGGCCTACCGCGCCCTGGAGCTTGAAGATCTAGCCAACGACGCGCTTCGTGTATTCGAGACAAACTATCCAGACCATAAAGAGCTGGAGCGTCTCAAACGCTAATACCCCGACTGCGGGGAGCATTACAAAATAACTAGCTGGGGGAGATTAAACATGTGGGACTTTTTTGAAACGGTCCACCGCCGCCACTCGGTGCGCAAGTATCAGAGCGATATGCCAGTTGAGGCCGACAAGCTTCACGCCATTCTCGAAACCGCCTGCGCCGCCCCCTCAGCAGGTGATCTTCAGTCCTACCGCATCATCCAGGTCGAACAGGCTGAGACTCGCGCACGCCTAAGCGCTGCCGCCGGTGATCAAGATTTTCTTCAGGAAGCTCCCGTTTTACTGGTTTTCTGCGCCGATCCGCTCACAGCCGGCAAGGAGTATGGCGAACGAGGTGAGACGCTCTATGCCATTCAGGACACCACCATTGCTGCCGCCTATGCGCAACTCGCTGCGGTTGCTGCGGGGATGGCCTCTGCCTGGGTGGGATATTTTGATGAGCAGCAGGTGATAGATGCCCTGCAGCTGGATGTGGGTTTGAAGCCGGTTGCGATTATCGCCATCGGCTACCCCGCAGAACTGCCAGCACCGACTCCACGGCGCCCCATCGATGAGGTGGTTACACAGTTCCCGGGGTGATCGGGAGGAGAACGATCAGATCGCTGCCTGATCCTCTTCACCGGTACGGATACGCACTACGCGCTCGACGGGGGTAACAAAGATCTTACCGTCACCGATCTTGCCGGTACGTGCTGCATTGGTAATCGCCTCAATACAGGCTGCGACTTGATCACCCGTCACGACCAGCTCGACCTTCACCTTGGGCAGGAAATCGACCACATATTCCGCGCCTCGGTAGAGTTCGGTGTGCCCCTTCTGGCGACCAAAACCTTTCACCTCGGTAGCAGTCATACCAGACACACCGATCTCTGAAAGCGCCTCGCGAACGTCGTCGAGCTTAAACGGTTTGATGATCGCTTCGATTTTCTTCATTGTTATCGCTTCCTCACTGGCTTAAACAGGTGTGGCCTACTGACCATTCATTTCTGTTGCTTAGTATAACCCGATGTAATCGGATAGCGACGGTCCCGACCAAAGGCACGCCGTGTAATACGGATACCGGGTGGTGCCTGACGACGCTTATATTCATTTCGATCGACCAGGGTAACGATGCGATTAACCACATCTGCATCGAAACCCAGCGCGATGATATCGGCCGCACAGAGATCATCCTCGACATAGGACTGCAGGATAGGATCAAGCACCTCGTAGGGTGGTAGTGAATCCTCATCCTTCTGGTCGGCTGCCAATTCTGCTGAGGGCGGACGATCGATGACCCGCTGCGGGATCACCGACGAGATGCTGTTTCGATAGCGTGACAACTCATAGACCAGCAGTTTTGGGCAGTCCTTGATCGGCGCAAAACCACCGGCCATGTCGCCGTAGAGCGTTGCGTAGCCGACCGACATCTCGCTCTTATTACCCGTGGTCAAAACAATTTTATGTTTCTTATTCGAGATCGCCATCAGCAGCACCCCGCGGCAGCGTGCCTGGATATTCTCCTCGGTTGTATCGACTGGCAGTCCGGCAAACTCGTCACTGAGTGAGTCGATAAACTGCGCAAACAGCGGTTCGATCGAGATGGCCCGGTGCTCAATACCGAGCGCCTCCGCCTCAGCGGCAGCGTCGTCAATACTCATCTGCGCCGTATATCGCGAGGGCATCATCACCGCCTCGACCCGCTCCTTACCGATCGCATCGACGGCGATTGCCAGGGTCAGTGCCGAATCAATCCCGCCCGAGAGTCCGAGCACCACACCCCGAAAGCCGTTCTTCTCAATGTAATCGCGCACCCCTAACACAAGGGCGCGATAGATCGCCTCGACCTCAGCGGGTTCGGATGCCAACACCCCACGAACAGGTGTCACCGCTTCTGCTTTAACCTCAAGTTCAGCGCAGTAGAGATCCGCTTCACTATCGGGGCAACGCATCGTCACCTGCCCCATAGCATCCATCACGAACGAACCACCATCAAAGACCAGTTCATCCTGACCACCGACCAGATTGAGATAGATCAGCGGTAAACCCGATTCAGTGACTCGCTCTCTAGCGACCGCCTCTCGCTCGCCCGATTTGCCACTATGGAAAGGTGAAGCATTGAGATTGAGCATCAGCCTGGCGCCCGCCTCGGCAGCCTGCTTCACCGGACCACTCATCCAGACATCTTCACAGATGGTGATACCCACAGGTACACCAGCGATATCGACCAGACACGGTCCACGGCCCGCACTGAAGTAGCGCTTCTCGTCAAAGACACTGTAGTTGGGCAGATGTTGTTTGTGATAGCTGCCCAGTCGCTTTCCATCCCGTATCGCTGTAGCGCTGTTAAACAGCCCTTCACCCGTCTGCATCGGATGACCAAAGATCACAGTGATACCGCTGACAGCCGCGACAATACGTGTAATGGCACGTTCGACATGATGGTGAAGCCCAGGACGCAGCAGCAGGTCCTCGGGTGGGTAGCCGGTCAGAGTCAGTTCAGGAAAGAGTATCGCATCGGCACAAAACTCATCTCGTGCGCGCAGAGACGCCTCGATGATCTGATCACAGTTGGCGGAGATGCCCCCAACTGTCTGATTCAGCTGTGCCAGTACGATACGCAGGGTCCGGCTCATTGCTGCACCCCATCGCGGTTGCCAGGCATAACCATTTGTCGTTTCAGATCAAAATTCACCGCTGGGTGATTCCTCAGAAAATTGAGCGGCTATTCTGAATTATTCGAATTGGCAACGCAAAAGAGACGGGGCGCTTGCAAGCCAGGTAGTGAATCTGGAAACTTGTCGGTTATGGTATTACGTCTAATTGCACTCGCCTTCATCATCTGGCTCATCGTCTATCTGCTGCGTTCGAAGGACCGCAAGGCAGCACCTGATAAGAGCGAATCGGTGAAAATTGTCCGCTGCGCCCACTGTGGCGTACACATCCCGGTTGATGACGCGGTCGGTGGTCCCAACTACTACTGTTCGCTGGAACACCAGAATGCCGACAACTCCGATTAACCAGCAATCCAGGCTTAACTAAGTGCAGAGCATGCCCAACAAATCGGCAAGCCTGAATCTGGGCAGTGGCCAGTCTCGTGATCATAGCCGGCGCCGTACACCTCACGCAGCGACGATAGTTCGCAGCGAAGAGGACACGTGGAAACCGCTCTACCTTTTCAACCTCTATCGTTCTGCTCTCTCTGGACTACTGCTGATTCTGTTTGTTACCGGCCTGGGACCCAGTCTGCTCGGCAAATCAGATCCACTTCTCTACCTGATCACAACCGTTATCTACCTACTCTTCTGTATGGGTGCGTTGATCACGACCTATCTTAAAAAGCCACGCTTTAATATTCAGGTCTACCTGCAGCTGACGGTCGATATCTTTGCCATCACCCTGATCATGCACGCCAGTGGCGGTATCAGCAGCGGACTGGCAATGCTGCTGATCGTCTCACTCGCGGGTGGCAGCCTGTTGATGAGTGGTTACATCGCGATCTTCTTTGCCGCCGTCACCAGCACCGTGGTGCTGTTCGAGCAGGTCTATGCCGAACTGACCAACGCCTTCACCACTACCGCTTACACCCAGGCAGGTATGCTCGGCGTCGCCTTTTTCGCCACCACCATTGTTTTGCACCTGCTGGCGGCAAGGGTGAGCGAGACCGAGGCACTGGCACACCGTCGTGGTATCGACCTGGCCAATCTAGCGCAGCTCAACGACTACGTGATTCAACATATGGAGTCGGGGGCACTGGTGGTCGATATCGAGGGTTCTATACGCCTGATCAACAGCACCGCGCGAACCATGCTGGGTACCTCTGCACAGATCGAGTCTCTGCGCCTCTCAACCATCAATCCCGATCTATCGAGAGAGTTGATGCGCTGGCGAAAAGATCGATCTGCCGTTGCCGAGGCGCTACGGATCGGTGAAACGACTCTCGAAATTCGCCCACGTTTTATTCCATTAGGTCGGCGCGAAGAGGATACCGGCACCCTAATCTATCTCGATGACATGGCGGTACTCTCGCAACGGGCGCAGCAGATGAAACTGGCTGCACTCGGGCAGCTGACAGCGAGTATTGCCCATGAGATCAGAAACCCTCTCGGTGCCATCAGCCATGCAGGGCAGCTCCTGGCCGAATCACCCGAACTAGACAAGGGGGATAGCCGCTTTATCGAGATCATTCTGGAGCAATCGGGACGGGTGAATGAGATCATAGAGAATGTACTGCAGATCTCACGCCGCGACCCTTCATTCCCCGAGTCCATAGAACTGCACTCATGGCTGCGCAACTTCTTCGATGAGTATTGCGAACACGGTCGCGCCCACGATGAGACGCTGAAACTCGAGATCGAACCGCAGGAGACACAAATCGAGTTTGATCCGACACAGCTGCGGCAGATCATCAGCAATCTTGTCGACAACGCGATTCGCCACGGTGAACCAAACGCCAACGGCACGAGACTCCATGTCAGAGGCGGCCTGCTCGATGAGTCTGACACCCCCTATCTCGAGGTGATCGACTTCGGCGGCGGTATAGACGAGGCGATTGCCGAAAACATCTTCGATCCCTTCTTCACTACCCGTAGCAGCGGTACCGGACTGGGACTCTATCTCGCCAAAGAGCTGTGCGAGATGAACGGTGCTCGCCTCGAGCACCGACGCGCCGAGAGTGGCGGTGCCTCGTTCCGTATTCTATTCTCCACCCCCACGACCGCCGGTTAAGAGAGAAAACGATGAGCCGCCCGCTTGCCCTGATTGTTGATGACGAACCCGATATCCGCGAACTGCTGGAGATCACTCTGGGGCGTATGGAGATCGATACCCACGCGGCAGCTGATCTGGCTGAGGCCGTGGCGCTACTTGAACGTGCAGATTTTGATCTCTGCCTCACCGATATGCGCCTACCCGATGGTAGCGGTATCGAACTGGTCAAACATATTCAGAACAGCGCCCCGCAAACCCCCGTTGCTGTCATCACCGCCCACGGCAACATGGAGTCGGCGGTCGAGTCGCTCAAGAGCGGTGCCTTCGATTTTGTCTCCAAACCGGTCGATCTACAGGTGCTGAGAAAACTGGTCGCTACGGCAATCAAACTCAGCACGCCAACCGAATCATCAAAAAAACTGACCCTGCTCGGCGACTCCAAAGCGATGCAGCGACTTCGTGCCACCATCACCAAACTCTCGCGCAGTCAGGCCCCGGTCTATATCAGCGGTGAATCGGGTAGCGGCAAGGAGCTGGCGGCACGCATGATCCATGAACAGGGACCACGCAGCAGTAAGCCGTTTGTACCGGTCAACTGCGGTGCAATTCCCGCCGAGCTGATGGAGAGCGAATTCTTCGGCCACATCAAGGGAAGCTTTACTGGAGCCGTGAGCGACAAACAGGGGCTGTTTCAGGCCGCCGATGGCGGCACACTGTTTCTCGATGAGGTGGCCGACCTGCCACTGCATATGCAGGTTAAGCTACTGCGCGTGATTCAGGAGAAGGCGATCCGTCCGGTCGGTTCCCATCAGGAGCAGAAGATCGACGTTCGCATCCTCAGCGCCACCCATAAAAACCTCAAACAGATGGTCACCGATGAACAGTTCCGCCAGGATCTTTTCTATCGCATCAACGTTATTGAACTCCATGTACCGAGTCTGCGCGAACGTACCGAAGACATAACGCTATTGGCCGATCACATCCTTGCAGGCTTTGCCGAAGAGTCGGGCCTCGAGAGCCCCCGTCTCTCAGCTGAGGCAAGCGCAGCACTCAGCGACTACCCATTCCCCGGTAATGTGCGCGAATTGGAGAATATTCTTGAGCGCGCCATGACGCTGTGCGAAGAGAACACCATCATGGCAGAGGATCTGGCCCTGCCGCAGACAATCGAAACCCAGGGAGAGCTACTACCCAATCGAGTCGAGGATCTGGAGCGACAGGAGATCGTCAAAGCCCTGGAGCAGACCCACTACAATAAAACCGCTGCAGCAAAACTACTCGGCCTGACGCTACGCCAGCTCCGCTACCGCCTGCAGAAACTCGAGATTGAGTAGTCCAATGAGCACGAATAGAGCTGAAACTTCCCCGGCAACCCTGCCACGCCGTTTGGGTGCAATTCTCTACGATTCACTGC
This sequence comes from Solemya pervernicosa gill symbiont, assembly GCF_002020875.1. Classification (NCBI taxonomy): domain Bacteria; kingdom Pseudomonadati; phylum Pseudomonadota; class Gammaproteobacteria; species Solemya pervernicosa gill symbiont. The sequence goes on from NZ_MPRL01000023.1 coordinate 18,842, forward strand.
TACTGCTGGCGGTGCTTTTTTTCGCCTTTATTCCCATCACCATCATTGCTGAGCAGAGTAACGGCGGTGTGTTATTTGAGCTCTCCAGCACTCTCTACCTGCTCGGCGTCACCTTCCTCTTCTTTGGCTGGTTCTGGACCCACGGTGGTGAGACGCTGGGGATGCGCAGCTGGCAGTTGCGTCTCGAGCAGAGCAATGGTGGAAGCGTTACCTGGAGTATCGCTGCGGTGCGTTTTCTGGCTGCGCTCTTCACGCTCGGTATCGGGCTGTTCTGGATACCCTTCAATAGCGAGCGCCTCGCCTGGCACGACCGACTCTCAAATAGTTGCGTAATCCATCGACCGCGCTAACCGCTAGCGCGTCCGCTTCAACACCACCATCGTCACTGCCAGCACCAACAACGACGGAAACAGCGCACTGAAGAGCGGATTGAAATTATAGAGCTGTCCCATCTGATAGTAGGTGCGGTTGAGCAGGTAGAAGGCAAGACCGAACAGCAATCCCATCACCATTCTCTTGCCCGCCCCCACATCACGCAGCGGTCCCAGTACAAATGGCACCACAAAGAAGAGCATCACCAGTAGCGAGAGCGGTGAGATCAGCTTATTCCACAGCGCCAGTTCATAGCGTTGCGTCGCCAGGCCATTGGCCCTCAGATAGAGAATATATTTACCCAGATCCCAGGCCGAGAGAAAACGCGGTCCGGTCGCAACCACACTCAACAGCTCCGGATCGAGCAGCAGACTCCAACGCTCCGCCATCTCCGATTGCGAAACAACGATGCTTTCACGCACCAGACTTCGTTCAACCCCAAACAGATACCACTCTTCACCATTGTATTTGGCTGACCGGGCAGAGACCGCGCTTTGTAGTTGCCCCTGCTTGTTGAATTCGTATCGTGTCACCTTGCCCAGCTTCCCATCGGCATAGAAATCGCGAATATGGACAAAGGCGCGCCCATCACGCACCCAGACACCGTGTTTGCTCTTGTGCAGTGCACCACTACTCTGTGCAACGGCACGTCCGTTACGTGCCTGCTGTTCACTCATCGGCACGATGTACTCACCGATCAGCAGTGCAATGACCACCAGCACCATCCCCAGCTTAAGCAGTGCTCTGGTAATCGAGGCACGGGAAACACCGGCACTACGCAGCGCGATCAGTTCACTTCCCGCAGCCAACCGTCCCAGGCTCATCAGGCTACCGAGAAGCACTGCCATTGGCAGCAGATCGAGCAGACGATGCGGTAGCGTCAGCACGATGAAACGCATCGCCGCCCCGACCCCATACTCACCACGACCGACATCTCCCAGCTCTGCGATAAAGGCGAGCAATGCATCAAGCGCCACCACCAGCAACAGCGCCAGCAGGATACCGATCAGTGTCTCCTTTATCAGATAGCGCTCGTAACGCTTCATCCACGCCCCCTGACAAACTGGCCGCGAATCCATTGCCAGCCCAACTGGTTGATGACCAGATAAGCGATAAAGAGCAGAAGTAACAGGTGGACCCACCAGATACCGATGGCTGGCGAAAGCTGTCCCTTTGCCACCCACACCTTGGCGACACTGAGCAGATTGGCATAGCTGATATAGACCAGAATGGCGATCATCAGCTGTCCATAGCGTCCTTTACGCGGCGGTGTATGGCTCAGCGGAACCGCCAACAGCGCTAACAGCAGTCCCGTAATCGGAACCGAGATACGCCACTGCAGCTCCGCAATCTCCTTTGCGTTGTTACTGCCCAGCAGCAGCGACGTAGGACGTGCATCAAGTTTTTCAGTGGCACGTTTCTTATTCCCCTCCTTGATCAGGATCGCATGACGTTTGTAGCGGAGAATCGTATAGTCGCGTTCACCGGGCATGCCCTCGTAACGATTGCCATCCTCCAGTACCAGATAACGATCTCCCGTCTCCCGATTGCTCTCAACATAGGCACGGTCGGCTTTATAGACTCGAGGACGTTCGCCAGAGTTGTCTTCGACAAACACCTCCAGCCAGGCGCTATTTAAAGGTGAGATACTATTGGCAAAGATGGTCTGTTTACCGCTCTTGGATTCGGTAAAACGGCCCGGTTGTATCGCCAGAATATCGGCGTCACGTTCCGCCTGATCGGCAACAATATAGGCCTGCTGTGCCGCCCAGGGACCGAGGTAGATACTCAATCCCGCCAGCAATACCGTAATCGGCAATACAAAATACATCACCGCCACATAGAGGCGCCGTAGACCGACACCGCAGGCGGCGAGAGAGACCATCTCGCTATCGCGGTAGAGACGACCAAAACCGAGCATAATGCCAAGAAAGAGTGCCAACGGCAGCAGCAGCACGGCGTAATTGACCGACTGCAGAAATAGCATGTGGAACACTTCACCTGGCGGCAGGTCACCCTTGGCCGCCTCAGATAGGTTCCGTGCCAATGTATTGACCAGCACGATCAGCATCAACACTGAGCCGACCATCACCATACTCAACACCACTTCACGAAAGATGTAGCGATCGAGCACCGGCAGCGGATTCCAGCTGGCAAACAATGTTCGTCTGTTATTCAAAAGGAGAACTTTTCCAGTAAACTAGCTTTTTTGTAGTGATCAGCAAAAATCAGAGTATTCGGCAGACAAATAGTGCCGTACTTTTGCTGGCTACCGTATACCAGTTTCAGAGCCGACTGCAATCTCGGCAGACAACCCAATCAGGAGCCTTGGATGGAAATCAGCATTAAAAGTGGTAACCCGGAAAAACAGCGTTGTGGCTGCGTTGTTGTCGCCCTGTTCGAGGCAAAACGGCTCTCAACCGCTGCCAAGGCACTCGATCAGGCCAGCGATGGCTACCTGGGCAAACTGCTGCGCCGCGGTGACATCGAGGGCAAGAGTGGCGAATCACTGATGCTCCACCACCTGCCAGGCGTGAACGCTGAACGTGTTTTGCTGATCGGCTGCGGTAAAGAGAAGGCCTTCAGTGAGGCCACCTTCCGCAATATCACCGTGACCGCAGCGAAACAACTCGAGCAGAGCGGAGCGACCGATGCTGTTAGCTATCTGCCGGAACTGGAGATCGAAGGGCGCGATATCGGTTGGAAGATCAGCCAGTCGATTATCAGCGCCGAAAACGCGCTCTACCGTTTCGATCAACTAAAGAGCGACACCGTCGCCCGCAAGCGTCCGCTGCGTAAACTCCACCTTGCAACCATCGATCATCAGAGCGCACCAACCTGCAACAAGGCGATGGCTCAGGGCGAGGCAATCGCCGCCGGTATGAGCCTCACCCGCGACCTCAGCAACCTGCCCGGAAATATCTGCACCCCCACCTATCTCGCCAACCAGGCGAACAAGTTGGGCAGAAAATATCCGAAAATGAAGTGTAAATCGCTGAGCGAGGCGCAGATGGCCAAGTTCGGCATGGGTGCACTGCTCTCCGTCTCCAAGGGCAGTCGCGAACCGGCCAAGCTGGTTGTGATGGACTACCAGGGTGGCAAGAAAGGGAGCAAGCCGATTGTTCTGATCGGCAAGGGACTCACCTTTGATGCCGGCGGCATCTCGATCAAACCCTCCGCCGCGATGGATGAGATGAAATACGACATGTGCGGTGGTGCCAGCATCTTCGGCACCATGCAGGCGATTGCGCAGATGAAGCTGCCGATCAACGTCATCGGCGTTGTACCCAGCTCCGAGAATCTGCCCGATGGCGCAGCGAATAAGCCGGGAGACATCGTCACCAGCATGTCGGGACAGACCATTGAGATCCTCAACACCGATGCCGAGGGCCGTCTAATTCTCTGCGACGCTTTGACCTACAGCGAGCGTTTCAATCCCAAGGCAGTCATCGATGTTGCCACTCTCACCGGTGCCTGCGTTATCGCCCTCGGCCAGCACGCCTCGGGGCTGCTCGGTAACCACGAGCCGTTGATCGATGAACTACTCGATGCAGGCAAACAGGTGGGCGATCGCGCCTGGCAGATGCCACTCTGGGATGAGTATCAGGAGCAGATCAAGAGTCCCTTCGCTGATATGGCCAACATCGGTGGACGTGAGGCAGGCACCATTACCGCCGCCTGCTTCCTCTCACGCTTCACCAAGAAGTTCCACTGGGCACACCTCGACATTGCGGGTGCCGCGTGGAAGAGCGGAGCTGAAAAGGGTGCAACCGGGCGCCCAGTCACCCTCCTCACCCAGTATCTGATCGACCGCGCCGGATAACGGGAGCGTTACCTTGAGCAGAGTCGATTTCTACATCCTGCAGAACAGCGTGGCCGACGGTCGATATCTGTTCGCCTGCAAGCTGGCAGAGAAGGTACATAGCCTCGGCAACCGCATCTACATCCACACCAGCTCAGCTGCAGACTCTGCCGCCCTTGATGAACTGCTCTGGACCTTCCGCGCAGGCAGTTTTCTACCACATGCCGTCAGCCAGGATGAGAGCATGCCCGTGCTAATCGGTCACGACTCGGAACCCACCGATCAACGTCAGGTTCTGATCAATCTGGCCGGGAGTGTACCGTCCTTTTTTTCACGCTTCGAACGCGTTGTGGAAATCATTGAAAATGGTGACGCGGAACGGCAGGATGGTCGTGTACGCTTTATAAGCTACCGCGAGCACGGGATAGAACCGACGCCGCACAATCTGACTCTGTAGGTGCCCAATGAGCGATAACGAAAACAACAGCGACCTCCCACCTGAGCTTGAAGAGTTCATTAATGAGTCTGCCGAAAGTAGTGAAAGTGCCTCTGATGATGGCCTGAACGCCAATCTGACCAGCGATATGAGTGATGATGGCGATGAGATGCAGAGCCTCGATATCGATCTGGCTATGGGCAACAACATGCCTGCTGTCATTGAACAATCCACTGAAGATGATGATGAGATCCCGGTCCTTAACAGCGTTGCACTCAGCGGCGAAGAGGCGCGCGAGATCGCTGCGGCAACGGAGATCACAACACCTGCTGCTGCCGCTGAAGCGACTGCCTCAACAACCGATAGCATCGATCTCGATGAGCTCTTCCCTGAGGATAACGATGAGGACTCGGCCAGTACTGAGAGTGACGTAGCTGCGCAGATCGATGAAATCGTACAGCTCGCCGATGACCAGGAAACAACAGCAGCCGAGAGCCCTAATGATGCGGATGCCATTGATGTCGATTCACTACTGGCTGAGACGGGCGATGCAGAGTCAAACGAGTCGACTACTGAAGAGATAGACACACCTGAAGAGATCGATATCGACTCGCTTATTGATGAGGCTAACGAAACAGACGCTGAGCCCGCAGCTGAACCAGATACCGACACAGAGATGGTTGATATCGACGCACTGATCGCTGAGAACGATGTGGCGGACAATGAACCGGCAACTGAAAGTGCGGATGATACTGAAGAGAACATAGATATCGACGCCCTGTTTGCTGAGGCGAGCGGTGATGAAGGAGAGACATCCTCAGAAAGCGCTCCCGACACCTCAACAGCGGACGACGGCGGTGAGAGTATCGACATTGATGCGCTCCTGGCAGAGACCGAAGAGTCTGGGAGTGACGCCGCTACAGAGGCACCGAGTGATAGCGAAGGCGAAGAGGAGATCGATATTGATGCGCTCTTCGCCGAAGCTAGCTCTGAAAGTGATACGCCATCACCGACAACAGCTGCCGCTGAATCAGAGCAGGCTGAAGAGAGTGAAGATGAGATTGATATCGACGCACTCTTTGCCGAGGCAGGTAGCGCAGAAGCTGAACCAACTGCTGAGACTGTAGAGAGTCCCAGCTCAGAGGAGAGCGCTGAAGAGATCGACATCGACGCACTCTTTGCCGAAGCAGGTAGCGCGGAAGCCGAACCAGCTGCAGAGCCTGTAGAGAGTTCCAGCTCAGAGGAGAGCGCTGAAGAGATCGACATCGACGCACTCTTTGCCGAAGCAGGTGGCGCAGAAGCCGAACCAGCTGCAGAGCCTGTAGAGAGTTCCAGCTCAGAGGAGAGCGCTGAAGAGATCGACATCGATGCACTCTTTGCCGAAGCAGGTAGCGCAGAAGCTGAATCGGTTGCAGAGCCTGTGGAGAGTACCAGCTCAGAGGAGAGTGTCGAGGAGATCGACATCGACGCACTGCTTTCCGAGGCTGACGAATCAAGCGCCGCCCCCATCGACGAGCCAAATGAGGAGGTCGACATTGACGCCCTACTCGCTGATGCCGGCGATACAACCGACACTTCATCAGAAGTCGCCGTGACAGAGGAAGAGGCAACAACCGACAATGATGATGCCGCTTTCGATATAGATGCGCTACTGACAGAAACGAGCGCCGAAAGTAGTGAACCCACTGAAGAAATCATTGATTTAACAGAAGAGCCATCCGCCAGCGCAACAGAGAGTGATAATTTTGATGTCGATGCGCTGATTGCCGCAGCACCTGAGTCGTTGGAATCCGATGAGAGTGTCGAGACTGATCTCGCTGATGCCTACGCCCTGCTTGATGTTGATGCGACCAGCAACGAAACCAGCGAAACCAACGAGATCCCTTCTGAGAGCGAGACTACCCCTTCACTCAACGCTGATCAGGCCGTTCAACTCGGAGCAGAGATCGGCATCGCTATCTCGGAGGCCACATCGAAGGCCGTGAGTGAGGCGGTCGGCGCCATCTCTGAGACGATTGAGGCGACCGTTCGTGAACAGCTCAATCAGCGACTACCCGAAATGATCTCCAAGGTACTCAAAGAGCACCTGAACAAATAACAATCAGGCAGGGCTATAGACGACGAAATCGTTGCGCCCTGCCCGCTTCGCCCGATACATCGCATCGTCAGCCCGCTTGATCAACAGGTCATACTGCGTGCCGTGCTCTGGATAGAAGCTGATGCCGATACTGGTCCCGATCTCGACTGTCTCACCGTTAATTTCAAATGGTGCCTGGATCGCCTTAACGATTTTACTCGCCACCTTCTGACACCCCTCACTTCCCTCTATGTGTCGAGTCACGGCAACGAACTCATCGCCGCCAAAACGAGCCAGCACATCCTCACGACGCAACAGAGCCGAAATCCGATCAGCCACCTGCCTCAACAGCTCATCGCCGGCATCGTGCCCCAGTTGATCATTAACCGGTTTAAAACGATCCAGATCAAAAAACATCAGCGCGAACTGCTCATGCTGCGGTTCGGACACCGCAAACAGATGCGAAAGATAGTCAAATAGTGCCGCACGATTCGGTAGCCCGGTCAGTGCGTCCTTATTGGCCCGCTCCTCAAGCTGCACATAGGAGTCTTCAAGCGCGGTGAGGTTATCGCTGATGGTCTGTGCTTCACGGCTGGTACAGCGGTAGACGATGACTGCCGCTACCGCGCCGACCAGTAGCACGATGACACTGAGCCAGATCGTCAATGTGAGGGTTCGGCTGTAGGCCATATTGGCTTCAGAGACCGCCTGCTGTGTGAGCCGCGTCTGCAGTTCACGCATGCTCTGTAGCGTCTCATTGATCTGAGCCTAAATCGGAATCGCCTCTCGCAACATCAGTGAGCGAGCCGCCTCAAGATCGCTAGCCGTCGCCAGATCAACCACGCGATCCTGTACCACCAGCACCAACTCGATCAGCTCACTCTGGTGGTTATAGATCGCCTTCTCCTCGGGGCCCATTCCCGATTCACGAATTAAGCGACGCGCCTTACCCACCTCATAGCCCTCGTGGGTAAAGGCCATGAACTTCTCATCACGGCTGAAGGCATCATCAACCAGCAGCATGTTGTAGAGGTAGTCAGTTCGTCGGTAGCCCGCCACCTGCATTTCAGTGGCAATCTGAATCTTGCGGTTGTTCTCAGAGGTGATTTTATTGAGGGTGTTGTGGGAAGACTGCAGTTGCATCACAGCATAGACCGCCATGCCTGCCAGCAATATAAGTAGCAGGGCAAACCCAGCGATGGTGACTGTCTTCAAATATCGCAGCATAAAGGTCGATTTCTTATTAAAAACAACGCTATCCGGACATCCTAACACGCCTTTTTGGCAGTTGTTGTGATGACACGAATCGGTGCCCTGATCGGGTATAATGCTCCGCTTTATTGCGCCCCGCGCCCTCATCGACATCGAGCCCGAGTGACCATGGACAAGACCTACAATCCCCAACAGATCGAACAGCGCTGGTACCAGAGCTGGGAAGAGAACGGCTACTTCGCACCAAACGGCGGCAGCAGTGGTTCAGCATATAGCGTCATGATCCCACCACCGAATGTCACCGGCAGCCTGCACATGGGCCACGGCTTTAACAATACGGTGATGGACACCCTGATTCGCTACCACCGCATGAAGGGTGATAACACCCTCTGGCAGCCGGGCTCAGACCACGCCGGTATCGCCACGCAGATGGTGGTTGAACGCCAGCTCGCCGCCGAGGGCAAGACGCGTCACGATCTGGGTCGTGATGCCTTCATCGACCGTATCTGGGAGTGGAAGGAGGAGTCAGGCGGCAACATCACCCGCCAGCTGCGTCGTCTTGGTTCATCGCTCGACTGGCAACATGAGCGCTTCACCATGGACGACGGCCTCTCCGATGCCGTTAAAGAGGTCTTTGTACGCCTGCACGAAGAGGGACTGATCTACCGTGGCAAACGCCTGGTCAACTGGGATCCCAAACTGCACACCGCCGTCTCCGACCTTGAGGTACTCAACGAGGAGGAGAACGGCCACATGTGGCACATGCGCTATCCGCTCTCCAACGGTACAGGCCACCTTGTTGTCTCCACCACGCGCCCCGAGACGATGCTCGGTGACTGCGCGGTGGCGGTCAATCCAGAGGATGAGCGCTATAAACATATGATCGGTGAGAAGGTTGAGCTGCCGCTGACCGGACGCCTGATTCCGATCGTTGCCGACGAACACGCCGATCCCGAGTTCGGCACTGGCTGTGTAAAGATCACCCCAGCCCACGACTTCAACGACTACGCCGTCTGGCAGCGTCATCGTGATGAGACGGGCATCTCCGATCAGATTCACGGTGGCCTGATCAACATCTTCACCATCGATGCCGCTGTGCGCGAGAATGACGAGGGTGAAGGTGAGCTGATCCCAGCCAAATACATCGGTCTGGATCGCTACGAGGCACGCAAGCAGATCGTATCCGATCTCGATGCAGCGGGTCTGCTGGATAAGATCGTCGACCACAAACTGATGGTGCCTCGCGGTGATCGCTCCGGCGCGGTCATCGAACCGTTCCTCACCGATCAGTGGTACGTCAAGGTCGAGCCGCTGGCCAAACCTGCTATCGAGGCAGTCGAAACGGGCAAGATCAAGTTCGTACCGGAGAATTGGAAGAACACCTACTACGACTGGATGCATAACATTCAGGACTGGTGCATCAGCCGCCAGATCTGGTGGGGCCATCGCATTCCCGCCTGGTACGACGATAACGAGAATATCTACGTTGGTCGTAGCGAAGAAGAGGTGCGCGAGAAACACAACCTCGCAGCCGACTACCCACTACGTCAGGATGAGGATGTACTCGACACCTGGTTCAGCTCTGCGCTGTGGCCCTTCTCCACCCTCGGCTGGCCCGAGGATAGCGAAAGGCTGAAGGCGTTCTATCCCACCAGCGTACTGGTCACCGGCTTTGACATCATCTTCTTCTGGGTCGCCCGCATGATCATGATGGGCCTAAAGTTTATGGACGGCGATGTACCTTTCCAGGAGGTCTACGTACACGGTCTGGTGCGCGATTCACAGGGCAACAAAATGTCGAAGTCGAAGGGCAACGTACTCGACCCGATCGATCTGATCGATGGCATTGAGCTTGATGCACTGGTAGCGAAACGCACCGCCAACATGATGCAGCCGGAGCTGGCAAAGAAGATCGAGAAACAGACCCGCAAGGAGTTCCCCGATGGCATCCCCGCCTTCGGTACCGATGCACTACGTTTCACCTTCGCATCACTCGCTTCCACCGGCCGCGACATCAACTTCGACCTCGGTCGTATCGAGGGCTATCGCAACTTCTGCAACAAGCTCTGGAACGCCACCAACTATGTGTTGATGCAGACCGAAGATAAAAACGATAACAACTCCGACGAGTTTGAATTAGCGCCCGCTGATCGCTGGATCATCTCTCGGCTTCAGCGTGTAGAGCAGACGGTCAACAGCGCCATCGATGGCTACCGTTTCGACCGTGCCGCCAGTGCCATCTACGAATTCACCTGGGATGAGTACTGCGCCTGGTATCTGGAGCTCTCCAAGCCGGTTCTTTATGGGGATGAGAGCTCAGAGGCACAGCAGCGCGGCACACGACAGACCCTGCTACGCGTTCTGGAGACAATCCTGCGCTTGCTACACCCGATCACCCCCTATATCACCGAAGAGATCTGGCAGAAGATCGCACCGCTTGCAGGCATTACCGGTGAAACGATCATGCTGCAGCCCTACCCTCAGGCTGATGAAGCACTCATCGATGGCACCGCTGAAGCGGAGATGGCATGGGTGATGGATTTCATCGTTGGTGTGCGCAAGATCCGCTCCGGCATGAATATTCCACCGAGCAAACCACTCACGGTCATGCTTCAGAACGGTTCCGAACAGGACCGTGGCTACCTGGAGGCCAACGAACGCTTCCTGGCCAACCTCGCCAAGACCGAGTCGATCACCTGGCTCAACGAGGGCGACGAAGCCCCTGAGTCCTCGACCTCACTGGTCGGCGAGATGAAGCTACTGGTCCCAATGGCTGGCCTGATCGACAAGGATGAAGAGTTGGCTCGCCTCGGCAAAGAGATCGAGAAGCTAGAGAAAGAGGTACAACGCACCGAGGGTAAACTCAATAATGAGAAGTTCATCGGCAAGGCACCCGAAGCGGTAGTACAGAAGGAGCGCGACAAACTGGCCGATGCCAGGGCATCACTTGAATCGCTTATCGAACAGCGGTCCAAAATCGAAAAACTGTAGGAAACTCTTTTAATGAATATGAATCAGCATCCGCAACTGATCCAGTTCGCTACAAACAGGGATGTCAGATGAGAAGAGTGATCACCGTTCACGGGATGAAGCGGAGCGGTAATCACGCCATCATCAACTGGTTAAGACAGCAAGAGAAGAGTTGCTTCTTCAACGACATCATTATGATAAAACCGATCTTGCTGGGGCAAAAGGAGATTCCTCCATCACAGCCATTTACAAGCTGGCTCAGCGACAACCATTACAAAAAATCTCCTCTCAGCAATCTCGCCAAGAAAATAAAATCGAGAAACCGTTCTCTCTACGTCAGCCTGGAGGATCACGAGTTAAGCATCAGGCCCTTTAAAGACATTCCCATCGAGCACATCAATATTCTTATTATTCGAGATGCCACCAATCACTTGGCAAGCAGATTAAAATCGTCTTTGAGCAACAATTACCCCATTTACCCTGCTGAAGCGGGACCGCAAATGGATAGAGTTATCGCCACATGGAAGAGTCATGCACGCGAATTTCTGGGGGAAACAAACCAGCTAAACAATAAAGTTTGTATCTATTATGACCGCTGGTTTAGTAGTCAAACCTATCGAAAACGAATCAGCAAACAACTCGATCTTGAATTTTCAGACCGTGGGTTTTCCAGAGTATCCAATGATGGAGGCGGGAGCTCTTTCGATGGCAGAAAATACGATGGCAACAACCAGATGATGGATGTTCTCAATCGCAAGCATCACCTATCACCTGAACATCAGCAGCTGCTCGAAGATATATTTGATGATGAATTGACGGCTCTCAACGAAAAGCTCTCAGCAACCGTCACGCGGCAACTCAACGATTAGTAAACGTCTGGTACCGCCTGGATACACACTAACCCTCGTTTGCTTCTCGCAGCCGCTCCAGGCGAGCTTGCTCCTCAGCAAAGGCGGCTTTAATCTCAAGCATCACCTCATCAACATCCGCCTCACGGGTATCCTCTTCAAAATAACCCGTTAGCTCCACTTCAGGAGTCAGATCACCCTCTTCATAGAGCGCCCAAATCTCCTTGGCGTAGCGACTTTCGGATAACACAGGGGCGAACTGTGCATAGTAGGTAGTAATGGCACTGACATCCCGCTCCAGCATCCACTCGGCGTGGTTATTAGCCGCCGCATCTACCGCCTGCGGCAGATCGATTATCACTGGGCCGTATTCGTCAACGAGCACATTAAATTCCGACAGATCGCCATGCACCAGGCCGGCACAGAGCATGCGGACCACGTAACGCATCATTATGTCGTGGTCCTCCAGCGCCTGCTCGGCAGACATTGAGACATCGTTCAGACGAGGTGCAACCTGACCCTCTTCATCGGTAATCAGCTCCATCAGTAGCACACCATCAAAACAGCCGTAGGGCTGAGGGACACGAACATCCGCATCTGCTAAGCGATAGAGGGCATCGACCTCAGCATTTTGCCAGACCTGCTCCTGCTCACCTCGACCAAATTTCGAGCCCTTCTCCATCGCACGAGCGCGTCGGCTGTTACGAACCTTACGTCCCTCCTGATACTGCACCGCCTGTTTGAAACTGCGCTTATCGGCCTCCTTGTAGACCTTGGCACAACGGACCTCAGAACCACAGGAGACGAGATAGACGGAGGCCTCCTTACCACTCATCAGTGGTCGGATAACCTTATCCACCAGACCATCATCGACCAGCGGCTGTATACGTTTGGGAGTTTTCATAGAATCAGAAAGGACAAAGCACTTTTAACAATCGTATGTGCATTTTAACACTCAAAGGACCAACTTGCCGATTTTAAACGGTTTTTTATCTCAAACATCGCAATGCAGTTCTATGATTACTGCCGTCAGAGATATAAACCAAATACAACCACTCGGGGAGTCGCTATTTTTGCGGAAGCTTGTTTTGGGCGTCCAAGCCCAAGCAAGCGGCAAATACTTAACGCGACCGTTTATGCCTACGGCGCCC
>NZ_MPRL01000024.1:0-31103 GCF_002020875.1 Solemya pervernicosa gill symbiont
TTCGTCGTTCGCTCGCGCTCTCAACTACGAATAGGCAGACGGCGTCGACTATCGCGGACTAACCGCCTTCGCTTCGCTATCCATGGCGGTCAGCGCAGGTCGAGGTTGATTAACGAACCTTGACCTTGACCAGCTCCTCTCCATCCGGGTCTGTGACATGTACCGCACAGGCAATGCAGGGGTCAAAACTGTGAATGGTGCGCAGGATCTCTATTGGCTGTTTGGCATCGTGCAGCTCATGCCCCTGGAGCGCTGCCTCATAGGGCCCCGCCTGTCCTTTGGGATCTCTTGGTCCAGCATTCCAGGTACTCGGTACTACCGCCTGGTAGTTATCGATCAGACCATCTTTGATTACCAGCCAGTGTGCCAGCGCACCGCGAGGCGCCTCCATATATCCAACACCACGAGCCTCACTCGGCCAGCTGGAAGGATCCCAACTCACTTCGTTGAAGGTCTTAGTATCGCCCGCCTTGATGTTGGCTATCAGATCATTGAGCATGCCTTGCATCGCATCAACGTAGATCTTCGTCTCGAGCGTACGTGCAGCCGTCCGGCCCAGGGTTGAGAAGAGTGCCTCGACCGGCACGTCGAGTGTCTTCAGCGTCATATTGACCAGCTCTTTCGTCTGCTCATGGCCATTGGCATAGAGCATCAAGACACGGGCCAGTGGCCCCACTTCCATCGGTTTTCCCTTCCAACGTGGTGATTTCAACCATGAGTAGGACTGATCTACATCGAGATGGCTATAGGGTGGTTTTGGTCCCGTGTAGTTAAGGTTAGTCTCACCGTCATAGGGGTGAAGCCCCTCCTCCTTACCACCGCTATAGTCGTACCAGGAGTGGGAGACGAACTCTTGAATCTCATCGGCATTTTGCATATCGACCGGGTGGATGGTGGAGAGATCACGATCCAGGATCACGCCCGCCGGGATCATGAACGATGAGGGATCATCCATACCGTGCTTGGGCAGATCGCCGTAACACATAAAGTTACCGACACCCTCGCCCTGTGCCCCCCAATCCTTATAGAAACCGGCAATGGCCAAGGTATCGGGAATGTAGACCTGATCAACAAAGACCATCATCTTGTCGATCACCTCCTGCACCTGTGCCAGTCGTTTGGCATTGATTGCAGAGTCGGAGTTGAGATCGATCGGCGACGGTACACCACCCACCAGGAAGTTGGGATGTGGATTCTTGCCACCGAAGATGGTGTGAATCTTCACCACATCGCGCTGCCAGGTGAGTGCCTCAAGGTAGTGGGCTACCGCCATCAAATTGGCCTCGGGCGGTAGCTTGTAGGCTGGATGCCCCCAATAGCCTTTAGCAAAGATACCGAGCTGACCTGCCTCGACAAAGTCCTTAACCCTCTTCTTCACATCGGCAAAATAACCAGGCGATGATTTCGGCCAGTGTGGTGAGACCTGCTGTGCCAGTGCCGAGGTCGCCTTCGGATCTGCCGAGAGCGCCGAGACCACATCGACCCAGTCGAGTGCATGCAGATGGTAGAAGTGCATCACGTGGTCGTGCACGTATTGTGCGGCGATCATCAGGTTACGAATAATCTGGGCATTGGGCGGCACCTTGTAGTCGAGTGCATCCTCAACTGCTCGCACCGAAGCGATGCCGTGAACCAGGGTACAGACACCGCAGATGCGCTGTGCATAGGCCCAGGCGTCACGTGGATCACGTCCCTTCAGAATCAGCTCTATTCCGCGCACCATGGTGCCCGAGGAGTAGGCCTGTTCGATCTTGCCATCATTCACCTGCGCTTCAACACGCAGGTGGCCTTCGATGCGGGTTATGGGGTCGACGACAACGCGTTCGCTCATGGCTCTTCTCTCTTATCTCTAGTAATTATTGGTTGTTCAAAAAATCTGACAACATACGATACTGCGCCTCGCGCTCCTGCTGCTCAGCATCATCACCGGCTTCAATCGTCTGACAGGTGCGTGCCATGCGGCTACTCATCGCCGCCTGCCAGGCACGACTTTCCGATTTAACCTGGCCTGATGGGGCTACCGCTGCCGTCGCAGCACGCGCCACAAAGTAACTCGCCTGCTCGGTCCAGTCTGCATCGGCACCACAACGGGTGTGGCTATCGATAGCGGCACTTTTGGCATCCTTGAAGGCGCTGTTGAGCGCATCATCGGTCGCCTCCAAATCGGCAGCAACATCGACCGCACGACTCACACGTCCATCATCACTCAGCGACAACACACTCTTCACAAACATGGCCGCAATGGCACGTTCGTGACTCGCATCGAGCTTGTCGATTGCCTGTCGTAATTCACTGTCGTTACTGATATCGCTCATGACTCGCCAGCCTTGCCATCTTCAACCAGATGCTCTGCCAACATCTCGGTCAGTCCAACTACCGGTAGATCCATCTCACTCTCCTCCAGCCCCTCTTCAAGCTGAATGCGACAGTTGGCACAGGCAGTGACGAGAGTATCAACCTTGAGTTCATCGAGTTGGCGTTTCTTAACGTTAAACGCCTTCATCTTCACCTCGGCTGCATCCTCATTGGCACTGACACCACCGCCAGCACCGCAACACCAGTTCATGATGCCGTGGTCATCCATTTCGACAAAGTTGGTGGCAACCATATTCATCAGGTTACGTGGTTGCTGCACCACACCACCACGACGTACCAGCTGACACGGATCGTGGAAGGTCATGCGCGTCTCATCAAAGCCCTCTGTCTTAAGCAGCCCCTCTTCACGGAACTCATCGAGCACCTCAAGAATATGCTTAACTTCAAACGAGAAGGGCTTGCCTACCAGGTTCGCTCCTTCCCAACGAATCGCGGTATAGGCGTGACCACACTCAGGGCTGATGACCGTCTTCACTTTTAGACGCTCTGCACCGGCAACGACGCGTCCCACCAGTTCACGGGCAATATCGGAAGAGCCGATCTGGATACCAGTATTGGTCGCCTCAAATGCCTCGGAGCAGATGGTCCAGCTCTTACCTGCCTGTTTGAAGATTCGGGCCACCGCCTCGAGATATTCGGGGAAATTCATGATCTCCATTGAGGAGAGCATCATCATATACTCTGCCCCCTCCTGATCGAATGGGATCTCCATACCGATCGCCTGCTCCACATGCCTCGCCTGAGCCTGAAGGGCCGGCAACTTCACACCCATCGGGCTTCCAATATTAACCGCTCGACCCGCTGCAGCAGCCAGATCAGCTGGCGCGTTGCCCGAGGCAACCATCCCCTCACGCATTTTGCGAATCATATAGGTGATGTCGATCCCAACCGGACAGACCATGGTGCAGCGACCACAAAGACTACAGGCGTTATAGAGCGGCTCGCGCCACGCTTCCAGCTCCGCATCGGTGAGTGGCTTGGAGAGGCCCAGCATCTTTTTAATCCGACCAAACAGGGTGAACTCCTGCGACCAGAGACGACGCAGAGGTTCTAGTTTGTTTATCGGTGTATAAGATGGCTCCTGTGTCTCGGTAAAGAAGAGGCAGGCATCGGCACACATTCCACAGTTAACACAGCTACTGAAAAATGAGGCCACCGGGGCATCAATCTGTTCGCGCAGGGCATTAATGCCACGTTCAAGTGTAGCTTTACTCATGACTGCACCCCCTTCTGGCCCGATATCGACCCGTTATAGAAACGAGAGGTAAAGGTAGTAAAGGTGTGGGTCAGCTTGGTGAACGGGAAAACGACCATCAATATCTCGACTGAAAGGATGTGAACTGCCAGCATCCAGGTGTAGGGCAAGAGCAGATGATGGTAGCTGAGATAACCGGTCAGCAGCGGCAGGAAGGTCACCGTCCAGACCAGATAATCTTCTCTACGTGATAGGAACTTCAGTACCGGATGGGTCATACGACGGAACAGGATGGCAATCAGTGCAATCATCGCAATCACGGTGAAAAAGTCGACCACAGTCGATGGCAGACTACCCCAACGTAAATGCAGCACCTCATCAATCAGTTCAATGTGAGGGGCAAAGGTGAAAATCGCCACAAACAGTCCGATGTGGAAGGTGTACCCGGCAACATAGACGAAGAGCGAACGTTTGAGTGTATTTCGATCATTCATCATCGAACGGGTAAAAATGGTTTTAAAACCTTCAGCCACACCGCTGCTACGTAGTTTGGCCAGATTTTTCTTACGCCCGAGCATAAAGATCTCAACGACCCTTATAGACATACCGAGGGCAAAGATAACCGTGGCAATACCCAACCCCGGCCCTCTCACCCAAAGCAGAAACTCTGCTGAATTCATTACTAATCCTCCTTAGTGAGGTCGTCGACAGTAACCTTTTCATGCGCAGCAGCCGCCTTCGCTTTGCCGCTACGATTCATCGCACCCGCTGCGATACCGATTGCTGCACCTGCAGCCAGTGCATAACCACCTGCCTTTCGTATATCGATTGTTGGTTCGGAGAGTGCGTTGTAGAAACCGCCCATATCCCAGAACTTCGGTTCGGAGCAGCCGAGACAACCATGCCCCGACTCGATCGGGAAGCTGGTGCCCTGATTCCACTTGGTGGTGGCACAGGCGTTGTAGGTGATCGGTCCCTTACAGCCAAGCTTGAACAGACACCACCCCTTTTTCGCCCCCTCATCATCGAAGGTCTCAGCGAACTCACCACGCTCATAGAAGGGACGGCGATAGCAGCGATCGTGGATATTCTGTCCGTAGAACGCCTTGGGACGCCCCAGATTATCGAGCTCCGGTATTGAGCCAAAGGTCAGGTAGTGGGCCAACACGCCGGTAATGACAACCGGAATCGGTGGGCAACCCGGTACATTGATAATCGGTTTGTCTTTAATGATGTCAGTCACGGCTACCGCCCCGGTGGGGTTGGGGGCCGCATTGGGCAGACCACCAAAGGCGGCACAGCTGCCGACAGAGACGATTGCCGCAGCGCCCTTGGCCGACTCTTTCAACATTTCGAGATTACTAATACCTGCGATGGTCGAATAACCGGGATTATCGAGCGGAATCGAACCATCAACCACCAGCAGGTAGTTGCCCCAGTTCTCCTTCATCGCCTCCTCACGCGCATGCTCTGCAGCCTCACCCGAGGCGGCCTGTAGCGTATGGTGGTAGTCAAGAGAGATCGCATCGAAGATCAGCCCCTCAACCGTGGGTGTATGAGAGCGGGTCAGTGACTCAGTACAGCCGGTACACTCCTGAAAGGAGAGCCAGATCACCGATGGACGTTTCGCCTTCTCCAGTGCCGCAGCGATAGCAGGCGCCATGGTTGGCGGCAGCGCCATCATCGAAGCGGTGGTCGCACAGAACTTGAGAAATCCGCGACGCGACACACCCTGACTACGAAGAATCTCCGCCAGACTCTTATCTTTCGACATACCCCTCTCTCCCTACACTTTTTTCTGTTATCTCTTTATAGACTATTGAGCTTGATTCAATAGCCTGGAAAGCTGCTCTACACCCTCACGAATATCCTCATGCTGAGATTCAAGTATCGAAGGCATGCTTGTCACCTCGATAAACTTGCCCAGAATCTCCTCTTCGCTATTGAAGTGAGTAATGAGCCATACACCGGCCACACCACACTCCTGAATAGTCGTCTCACCCAGCGCATCAACCTGCGCCTTCACCTCACCCTGGCCCAGCAACGTCTCTAATCGTTGCTCCTCACCCGGCGCCAACGGGATGGCACGGAGGTCAATGGTAGTCGTCTCACCCTCTTTGATCAGTCGCTGCAGTGCGTGCTGTATTTCGTGCAGAATCGGTAGCGTGTTGCCCGTCTCAATCTCGGTACCGCAACTGGCGGAGACTTCACATCCCATCGTTTGTATCTCCCGTGACCTGCCATTGCGCCATCAGATCCATAATGTGTTGAGCCGCCTGTGGGATTGCCGCAGCAACTGCATCGGTCGGCGCCTCGCCCCAGTCAATAACATCGGGTTGAATCGCAACCAGAGCACGACGCGTTGGAAGTGTGTCTGTTAAACGCGCAATATCGAGCAGATCAAGAAGTCCAACCTCGTGCACACTACGTTTGCAGCTACCGAGAAAGGCGTCCATCTCGCCATCGACCTTGCAGTCGACGGTACCGGGCTGCTGTTTGAGCTGTGCGGCATCAATCACTATCAGATTATCAGCATCCTCTACCGCACCGGCGAGGGTGAAGCTGAGCGTACCGCCATCAAGATAGGTCACCCCATCGGGTTCGGGGAGTTTTTCACGCAGATAGTCAAGGACGTGAATACCCGCCCCCTCATCCGTCAGAAGCGTATTTCCAATACCAAGAACCAGTGTTTTCATAACTGTGAAATTACGCCCCAGTAGAACGAAAATAAAGCACTTTTTATTTGATCTAAGTCTTTACTCTTTATGTAAATTCATTACCTTCTAATTTACTAAATAATTAATAGCACATGGCTCATTACAAGCAAGCCATAGCGGTGCTATATTCATGGCTGTTTCCACTATTGTGACAGGAGTCTCCATGTGCCTCGGCATACCGATGAAGATTGTCAGCATTGACAGATATGTCGCTCGCTGTGAGGCGAAGGGGATCGAGCGAGACGTCAGTCTCTTCATGTTGCAAGAGGATGAGATCGCACCGGGCGACTATGTAATGGTACATATCGGCTACGCGATCCAGAAGATGACTGAGCAGGAGGCGCAGTCGGCCTGGGAACTCTACGACGAGATGCTGGCCGCCGAGCATGCATGAGCTCTCGCTCTGTCAGGCGCTGATCGATCAGGTCGAGGGGATCGCCCGTGAGCACAACGCCACGGCCGTGAAACTGATCAAGTTACAGGTTGGCCCCCTTTCGGGTGCTGAAGCCCCCCTACTCCAACACGCCTACCCGATTGCTGCAGCTGGCACTGTCGCCGAAGAGGCCGAACTTCAGATCGAATCGATGCCCATTCGGGTACGTTGTAATAGTTGCGGTGAAGAATCGGATGCCACCGCAAACCGGCTGCTCTGTGGCAGTTGCGGCGACTACCACACACAACTGATCAGTGGTGATGAGATCGTATTGGCATCACTGGAATTTGATACACCCAGTTTAAACTAACACCTATCAATTAAGACGAGATTAAGACTATGTGCGACACCTGCGGCTGTAACGTCACATCGGGCAACGCCCACCTGGTCACCAACGACGGAAAATATACCCGTACCGAGGATGGCAAGAGCGCGATCACGGTGCTGAAGAACCTGCTCTCAGAGAACGATCACGTCGCCGCCCACAACCGAGAACACTTTGACCGCCACGGTGCACTGGCGATCAACCTGATGTCCTCACCCGGCTCTGGCAAAACAGCGCTGCTGGAGGCGACCATTGAGGCACTCAAGAATGAGTTCTCCATCGCCGTCATTGAAGGTGATCTGGAGACCGAGAACGACGCCGAGCGCATTCGTAATAAAGGGGTGCCGGCGATCCAGATCACCACCGGCAACGCCTGCCACCTCGACGCGCACATGGTTCACGACGCCCTGCACAAGCTCGACAGTAGCAAGATCGATATCCTCTTTATCGAGAATGTCGGCAACCTGGTCTGTCCCGCCAGCTTCGATCTCGGCCAGCACCGCAACATCACCCTGCTCTCGGTCACCGAGGGGGATGACAAACCGGCCAAGTACCCGGTGATGTTTCGCGCCGCCGACCTGATGCTGCTGACCAAGTCGGACCTACTGGCAGTGCTCGACGACTTCGATCCCGCCAAGGCGGAGCACGCCCTTCGCCACCTCGCCAGTGAGGCGCCGGTAATTGAGCTCTCAGCGAGAAAGGGACTTGGACTGGCGCAGTGGTTCGAGTGGCTGCGTAGCGAGATCAAGGCGCAGCGTGAACGTGTTGCCAATAACGAGACCATTCGCCCTAATATTCAGCCCGAGGGGGTTGAGCTTCATCAGGCCGATTCACACCATCACCACCACGACCATAGTCACTCATAAGGAGCAACCATGAGCGCAACCGCCCAGCAGTGGTTGGAGGATATCCGTCGGCTTGAGCTGACCGATAAGATTCGCATTATGAACGTCTGTGGAGGCCACGAACGCTCCATCACCACCGCCGGTCTGCGCACCCTGCTGCCGGAGAATATCGAACTGATCCCCGGCCCCGGCTGTCCGGTCTGTGTCTGTCCCGAAGAGGATATCTACGAGGCGATCCAGTTGGCACTCAACGAAGAGATCACCCTGGTCGCCTTTGGCGACATGCTGCGCGTGCCGGTGAATGTAAAAAAGGGGGAGATCCGCTCTCTTGATGAGGCGAAATCAGCCGGTGCCGACATTCGGCCGATCGCTTCACCCACCGAGGCGGTCAAAATCGCCAAAGAGAATCCCGACCGTCCGGTGGTCTTTTTTGCCGCCGGTTTCGAGACCACCACCGCACCGGTTGCAGCAATGGTCGCCGAGGGAATACCTGACAACCTGCTGCTGCTCGTCTCGGCACGCCTCACCTGGCCCGCTGTTGCGATGTTACTCGAGAGTGACACGCCCGGTTTTGATGCATTAATTGCACCCGGCCACGTCTCGACCGTGATGGGTCCCGAGGAGTGGCAGTTTGTCGTCGAGCAGCACAACATCCCGGCGGCGATTGCCGGGTTTAACCCTGAGAGTCTGGTTGCCGCCTTCTACTCGGTGCTGCGCCAGCTCAAAGATCAGCGCTACTTCCTCGACAACTGCTATCCACAGGTCGTGGTCGAAGGTGGCAACCGCGGCGCCAAACAGATGTTGGAACAGGTTATGGAGGTCTACGACGCCAACTGGCGTGGTATCGGAACCATTCCCAACTCCGGCTTCCGGCTCAACCCCAGCTACGCCGCCCACGACGCCCGCCAGCAGCTGCCCGACTACAGTGACGAGGCGCGCCGCCGCGCCGGTCAGATGCCACCCGGTTGCGACTGCGCCAAGGTGGTCCTGGGTCGCCTCTACCCCAACCAGTGCAAGCTCTACGGCAGTGCCTGCACTCCACGCAACCCGATCGGACCCTGCATGGTCTCCGATGAAGGGGCGTGTCGCATCTGGTGGGCGGGTGGAATTCGTGAACAGCAGGTCGCCAACGGCTAACGCAACTACAAATAAAGAAGAAAAAAGTATGAGTTCAGAGCAGAGAGTCACCCTCGCCCACGGCAACGGCGGACGCTTCATGCGCGAGCTGATCAGTGAGGTCTTCGCCCACCACTTCAAAACCGATACCACCTCAGCGCAGCTCGACACCGATGCCGACGCCGTGAGCCTCAGCCTGCCCGATGGGATACCGATGGTCTCCACCGACGGTTTCACCGTAAAGCCACTCGAGTTCCCCGGTGGCAACATCGGTTCGCTGGCGATCCACGGCACCGTTAATGACCTCTCTGTGGCGGGTGCCCGACCGCTGCACCTCACCGTCAACGCCTTCATCGAAGAGGGGCTGGAGTTCGAAACGCTGCACCGTTTGATCGGCAGCATGGCGGAGGCGGCACGGGAGGCGAACATCACCATCGTCGCCGGCGATACCAAGGTAGTGCCACGCGGCGAAGGGAGTGGACTCTACCTCGCCACCACCGGCATCGGTGTACGTGATCCCAATTTAAATCTCGGCATGAACCTGATCCAGCCAGGAGACAAACTGCTGGTCAGTGGTCCGGTCGGTGACCACGGCACAGCGGTGATGCTGGCGCGCGAGGCGTTTGGACTCAGCGGCGATCTGCAGTCCGATAGCGCCAACGTCTATCCACTCACCAGTGCCCTCAGCGGACACTCGGCACTGCGTTTCATGCGAGATCCGACCCGCGGTGGGCTGGCCACCGTCTGTCACGAGATCAACCGCAACACGGGCTACTCGGTCCGTCTCAATGAGTCGGAGCTACCCCTGCGTGATCCCGTCCGTGCCGTCTGTGAGATGCTTGGCTACGACCCACTCTATCTCGCCTGTGAAGGTCGCGTGGTAGCCGTTGCCGCCGCCGAAGGTAGTGACCAACTGCTGTCAGAGTGGCAAGCCCTTGAACAGGGAAAAGAGGCCGCCATCATCGGTGAGATTGCCGAAGCGGGCCCCGTCATCCTGCAGACCGAGCTGGGGGGCGAGCGCTACATCGAAGAGCTCGAGGATGAGCCGCTTCCGCGTATTTGCTAATTAAGCACGACCTCTCTCCAAAGGGAATCATCGACATTGCTGTCACACAGATATCGTAATTCGCTAAATATATCTCCAAGACAGATAACAGCTACTTCTGGAAAACGGTGCGGCCTCGACTACATCATCAGATAGGGCCAAGCAACGTTCACCAACAACTAATTTGATTAGGGAATCAGATCATGAGCCAACCAACATACGTCTATTCGTTTAAAGAGGGTGATGGAAAAGACAAGCAGCTGCTCGGCGGCAAGGGCGCCAATCTCTGCGAGATGACCCAGTTCGGGCTCAACGTCCCCCCCGGCTTTGTCATCACCACCGCCACCTGCCTCGACTACCTCGATAGCTCTACCCAGCAGCTACCTGAGGGTGTGATGGCTCAGGTGCGAGCGCAGATGGCCGCCGTTGAGGCAGAGACCGGCAAGGGGTTTGGCGATGCCGAAAACCCGCTGCTCGTCTCGGTCCGCTCCGGCTCGGCGATGTCGATGCCGGGCATGATGGATACCATTCTCAACCTTGGCCTCAACACCGAAACGCTACAGGGTGTAATCGCTCAAACCGGCGATGAGCGTTTCGGTTACGACGCCTATCGCCGTTTCATTCAGCTCTTTGGCAAGGTCGCCCTGAATGTGCCTGATGAACTCTTCGATGCCGAGTTCGAGGCGGTCAAACAGAACGCCCACGTCACCGCCGATGTCGGCCTCTCGGGTGCCGACCTGAAGGAGATCAGTGAGCGTTTCCTCACCGTCTTCCAGAACCACACCGGTCGCCCCTTCCCCGAAGATCCCTACGAGCAGCTGGAGATCGCAATCAAGGCGGTATTCGGCTCCTGGTCGGGGAAACGCGCGGTCGACTACCGCCGTGAATTCAAGATCACCCCCGACATGGCCAATGGCACGGCGGTCAACATCTGCACCATGGTGTTCGGTAACCGTGGCGATGATTCGGCCACCGGTGTCGCCTTTACCCGCAACCCCGGCACGGGGGAGAACAAGCTCTATGGTGAGTATCTGGTCAACGCCCAGGGTGAGGATGTAGTGGCCGGAATCCGCACCCCAAAACCGATCGACAAGCTGGCCGATGAGATGCCAGAGATGGCGCGTCAGCTCGAGCAGCTACGACAGAATCTGGAGAACCACTACCACGAGATCCAGGACTTCGAGTTCACCATCGAACGTGGCATCCTCTACTGCTTGCAGACCCGTAACGGCAAGATGAATGCAATAGCGATGGTACGCACCTCGGTTGAGATGGTCGATGAGGGGCTGATCACCAAAGAGCAGGCTCTGCTGCGCATCGATCCGACCCACCTCGAGCAGATGCTCTACCCACGTCTCAACCCACACAATCGGATCGCCCCCGTGGCTCAGGGTCTGCCCGCCTCCCCCGGTGCCGCCAGCGGCATGGCGATCTTCGATGCCGACCGGGCTGAGATTGTCGGTAAGCAGCAGGGCAAGGAGATCATCCTGCTGCGCGAAGAGACCAAGCCGGAGGATATCCACGGCTTCTTCGCCGCCCAGGGCATTCTCACCAGTCGTGGCGGTAAGACCTCACACGCGGCGGTGGTCGCTCGCGGCATGGGTAAACCCTGTGTGGCAGGTGCCGAAGGAATCTCGGTCGACGTACAGCGGCGTGAGGCGCGCATCGGTGATCACATTATCAGTGAAGGCGACATCATCACCATCGATGGCAGTAGCGGTAACGTCTATCTCGGTACCCTCGAGAAGGTCGAGCCTGAGTTCACCGAAGAGCTTAATCTGTTATTGCACTGGGCCGATGAGGTCTCCTATCTACGTGTGATGACCAACGCCGATACCGCGCTGGATGCCACCCGTGCCCTGCGCTACGGCGCACAGGGCATTGGGCTGTGCAGAACTGAACGTATGTTTAACGCCACTGATCGCTTGCCTGTAGTAATCGACATGATTGTTGCAGAGGATGAGGCGCAGCGTCAGGCGGCACTCGACCGCCTGCTACCGATGCAGCGGGCCGATTTCAAGGCGATGTTTGAGGTGATGGCCCCCAAACCGGTCACCATCCGTCTACTCGATCCGCCTATTCACGAATTCCTCCCCTCAGAGAATCAGCTCGAGAGTGATCTCGAGCGCCTGCGCCATCTGAGTAATTCAGTCAGCGGTCTGACCGTGCTGGCCAACTCGATGATGCTGCTCGACAACTCTGAACAGGGTAAAGATGAAGCCGCCTCAATGCGCCAGTTTGTCGATGAGCATCTGGTTACACAGGCGATCGAGAAGAAGGAGCTGATGCTGAAGAAGGTACGCATGCTCACAGAGACCAATCCGATGCTGGGACACCGCGGTGTGCGGCTCGGTATCACCTTCCCGGAGATCTATTCGATGCAGGTGCGCGCCATTCTCGAGGCAACCGCTGAGTGTGCCGCCAAGGATATGGAGGTCCACCCGCAGATCATGGTGCCACAGGTCTGTACAGCCGAGGAGCTGCATCACGTCGCGACGATGGTCGATCACATCCGCGAGGAGGTGGAGCGGGAGTCGGGACAGAAACTCAACTTCCGCTTCGGTACCATGATCGAGGTAGTACGCGCCTGTATGCGTGCCGACTCACTGGTCGAAGAGGCGGAGTTCTTCTCCTTCGGTACCAACGACCTCACCCAGGCGACCTTCTCCTTCTCGCGCGAGGATGCTGAGAACAAGTTCCTGCCGATGTACAACAAGAGCGGCATCCTGCAGAACAACCCCTTTGAGGTTTTAGACGAAAAGGGCGTTGGCAAACTGATGCAGCTCGCCGTGCAGTGGGGGCGTGAAATCAAACCCGATCTGAGTGTCGGCATTTGTGGTGAACACGGTGGCCATCCAGCCTCGATTGATTTCTGTCACCGCATCGGCCTGAACTATGTCTCCTGCTCGGCACCGCGGGTGCCGGTCGCCAGACTCGCCACCGCACATGCCAGTCTAAAACACCCCAGGGCATAGTCGGGCCGATCATCGATCAAGCCCACACTCCGGTGTGAGGTGGGCTTGACGGCCATCCCCCCATTTATCCGAATAGATCGCTCTTCGCGGTGCAACCCCCTAATAATCGCTGCCTACCTGATCACGACAACTTCGCACCACCTGCTAGTCCTTCCCCGATTTGTTGCTATATATGTTGGAGAGGTCTGACAAGGAGTGATCATGTTCAAGATGAACCGCGAAATTCTCGAGTCGACACTGCGCGAACTCGATCAGGCCACCTATAACCACGACCGCTGGTACAAGGAGCTGATTCGATCGTTAACCTGTCACCTGACTCATGATGAACGGGATATGGCTGAAGAATCGTTTAAACAGTGCCGATTTGGTCAGTGGTACTACAGCATCAGCAACGAGGAGCTGCTCAAACACCCCACCTTTATCTCCATCGGCAGTGAGCATCTGCAGATGCACAAGCTGGCCACTCGACTTCTGCTCGCGGGCTTCAACAACGAACCGACCTCACCGATGGAGTATGACAACTTCGCCAATGCGCTCGATCGTCTGCGGCTCAACATCGAGACTCTCAAACATGAGATCGAGGAGACACTCTATAACCGCGACCCGCTCACCGGTGCCCGTAATCGCGTTAGCATGCTCAGTGAATTGCGCCAGATCCTGGAGATGGTGAAGCGCAACGCACAGAACGCCACCATTTCGATTATGGATATCGATCATTTCAAGCAGATCAACGACCGCTATGGCCACCCCGTAGGAGATGCCGTACTCAAGTCACTTGCTGAGTATGTGATGGAACATATTCGCCCCTACGATGTCGTCTACCGATACGGTGGCGAAGAGTTTCTCATCTGTATGAACAACACCGAACTCACCACCGCCAGTGTGATCGTCGATCGACTTCGTGAGGGGCTTTCACAACACATCGCTGTCCACATCGGGAGCGAAGCAATCACCCTCTCGGCCTCATTCGGTATCGCCAGACTCGAGCCCCACAATGAGATTGAGACGGCGATCAAAAATGCCGACGAGGCGCTATACCATGCCAAACATGCTGGCAGGAATCGGGTAGAGGTGTACCAAGAGGAGGGGGTTTAACGACTGTCGCTATAAAATAATTCGTTCTCTCTACACACCACGCTTGTGTCAGTCACACCGCTGTCGAGGTCACTCCCGATCTACTCGCCACCTCTGAGCGAGCCTGACAACTTCACGAAAGCGTTCAAAGAGTAGATTTACCACACTGAAATCGAGCAGGAGATGGCGTAATCATCGCTACGGAGATCGTAAGCTGGCGCGGAGTGTTTGATCGAAGTTTTGCTGTTGGGAGCAAGCACACAGCTCACCGAGGCGGGAGTAACCGCTTCATCAACTATGAGCCTGGTCGTTACGAGCTCTGATGCCCGGTTTGCGATTCTAATAGGGGGAAGTCAGCCATCTGCCGTGATCAATAGCGGGATCTTGCTTGGTGGTTGCAACCGCTACCGCGGTCGCGACTAGACGAAGGCGTGATAGAAGAGCCAGCCACCCAAGCCGATCGAGAAGAGTCCCACCACACTGCGCAGCAGATAGAGTAGACGCCTGGCACGTCTCTTGAGATGGTTAAACAGATGTTCGACAAAACCGCCAAACAGCAACATGCTCGCAAGCACCCCTACGCCAAACAGCAATAGATAACCCATTGCCAACCACGGATCTTGCTGCTGGGTCATTGGCAGTAGGGCCAGTAGCGGTGCAGAGCCGGCGGCACCGTGCAGCACGCCAACAAGCACGGGGGTATGACGATGACGATGGTGCGATGCACGATGCTCTCTACCGGGTGTGTGGTGGTGCCAGTGGGCATGCGGCAGGCCGCTGTCGTGTCGATGGAAGTGGAGATGGACATTTTCGCGACGGATATCGAGCAACACTCCGATACCGATCACAACCAGCACTACGCCAACCAGCGTTTCGGCCCATTCGCTCAGCTGCGCGGGTATCGCCATTCCAAGCAGGATGACTGCGACACCAACCAGCAGCAGTGTCAGGCCGTGACCCAGCGCCCACATCAGCGAAAAGCGCAGCGCCTGTCGACGACCGCCCTCCTCCTGTGAGGCCAGTCCCGTCACGGCTGCAATATGATCGGCATCAAGCGCATGTAACAGCCCAAGCCCAAAGGCCAGACTCAAGATCGCAACCACGCTGGATTCCCCCATCACTCCCCCAATACCCATTCAGGATCGATCACCACCTGACCATTCTGGCACCACTTTCAACATTGCGCTATCAGCCGAGAGTAAAGCTTCACACTCCCCTCCCTCACCTATTGTGATTAGTCAAAATAATCACTGCAAGCAGTGTCGCCAAAAATTCATCACATCTATTCGGATAGACCAATCACCCCCTACCGTTGACGTCGACGCGGTGTAAATTGGAACTGCAGCTCAATGGTCAGCCGGCCCCTAAACCATGCATCGGCAGAGAACCTTTGCGCAGTTTGTTCCAGCCGATAACCCTCTGTTGCGAGTGGCGTGACTGCAGCCAGGGCAAGTGGTGACTGTGAATAGTCTACCGTGAGCAGAATGTGCATTGGAAAATAGCTATCGAGAAAACGATGCTGAAAGGGACCGTAGCGAAGAAGATAACGACCACCCTCTCTTCTTAAGAGTGAATGTGCATCAAATGCGAGACAGAGCCTTGCCTGCTTTGCCACATCTTTCAATTGAACCGACTGTCCATCGATCCAGACACTCTTAATATTTTCGACTTTAGTAACGCGCAATCCACGCATCTGCTTAAAGCGGTAGACCACCTCCGCATCAGGGACGGGGTCGAGTCCCTCATGGCACTGTTCAATGGAGACCCAACCGTCGGTATGACTGGTGTTGGTGAGATGGATATTAGTCTGTGAGAAAGGGATTTTCTGATCAGGTGCTGGCTGCAGAAACTGCAATTCACCATCACCGCCTCTGTCCTCATAAGGCGTCTCAAGCTCATCACTCTCAAACCAGCGCTCTAGCGCATCACCATTGAGCGCCTGAGCATCTGTCTGCACTGGTAACAGGAGTTGAACCATACTGAGAACACAGAGTGAAATATCTCGGAAGCGTGCCATGCCTCATCTCGTTCTATGCTGATCACTGTAAGCATAGGCAATGAAAGAGTGATCGTGTACGGCCATTTTCAGATGACATACTCACAGCGCAGAACACTGCATAGATCACCTTGCATACATTTGTCTCACCACCCCGGTTTGATAGAGTAGTTGACCATCACAGTACCAATGGACCAGAGCTGATTGCGCCGATGAGTCAACGAACTACCAATAGAATCGGGGCGTACCTCTACCAAATCCAGCACCTACCCCGGACCCTACTAATAGCGCTTGGATATCGTATTGGCCGCTTCCGATCCAGAGATATCAAAAAACCGTCTAACTGGGAGCAGCTCACCTTTTCTGAGAAGGTCTCCTGGCGCTGTCGTCACCCCAATCCACTCATCAATTACAGCAGCTGGGTAGATAAAGGCCGGGTTAAAGAGGTGGTTGCTCAACACTTCAAAACGGCAGAGAGCTATCAAATCGTCCATTCAATCGATGAGATCGATGCGAACAATCTACCCGCCACCTACGTGATGAAGGCGACTCACGGCTGGGATATGTCACTCCTGGTGAAGAGCGGAACCATTCAGGGGGGCAATCGTGATCTAACACACGCTGAAGTTGTGGCAGACACAGATCATCTTCGCAGTATCGCCGACGCCTGGTTTCAATCCAGACGCCAGATGAAGCGCCGTCTAAAAGAGAGGCAATACAGCTTCGTCAAACCGGGGATAATCTTCGAACAACACATCGAACCGATCGACTACGAACTACAGCTATTTCTATTCAACGGCTGTTATCGCTTTGCGATGGTATTTTTTCGGGATTTCCACCATGACGGGATAACCCACCTTCTTTATGACGAGCAGTGGCAAAAACTCGAACCGGGATCAGAGAAGGCTATTAAACGTTATGCGAAGCAGAGGAGCAATATACCGCCTCCACCCTCCTCCATACTCAAATCCCTTGTGCAGCTATGCCATTCAGTCGATCAGGTGCGAGCAGATTTCTATGTCTGTGGTGAGGATTACTATTTTAGCGAGTTCACCTTTACTCACAGCGGAGGCAGCCCCGGTTTCATCGGCAGGTATGATGCTGAACTAGGTCGCTTCTGGCTCCCGTGACAGGGATGCGCTTTGCTCAGGTCGCCAGATAAAGGGCATCAGAAGCAACTTATCGAGACGACCATCAATCGGTGCGCGGAAATACTCCAGACCTATCTCCATGACTTCGTGATCTGCATAGGTACGTGTCCTGGCTGTTCCAAACAGATAGTCATAGATTGGGAAAGCGGCACAGAAATTACTATCCGTATAACGACGTTCACTGCAATGGTGCAGACGATGGTAATCGGGAGTGATAATAAAATATCGCACGACCCGATCAACACTCTCCGACAGTCGAATATTGCTGTGTGCCACCACACTGATCGAAGTTTTAATCAGCTGATAGAGCACAACAATCTCCACCGAAAAGCCAACCCATAAAATCACTGGAATCGTAAATGGAGCGTTTACATAGAGCTCCAATGGATGATTTCGGTAAGTCGTGGTGAAATCGAGTTCGGTATCGCAGTGGTGTACCGCGTGAAGACGCCACAACCAGGGAATTACGTGCAGTGCCCGGTGGAACCAGTAGGCGATAAACTCAAAGATCAGAATCGCCAGAAGTAGCGTTGGCAACAAGCCCAGCTCAGAGTTACTCAGAAGACCAATCTGTGCCTCTTCACCCCACCAAGCAATCGCAATCGTAAACAGATTAACGCTTATCTGATTGATCACCGTCAGACCAATATTGTTGGCCCAGCGCTGATTGATATTTGGACTCTCCGCACGACGTGGTATGACCATCTCCAGAATTGCGGCAATGACCAACACAGTAACCATTCCCACAAACAGAACCGTTCCCTCATTCTCCTGCAGGAAAGTCACCATCAAGAAAGCCTCCACATTGGCCTGTGGGTTGGTTACAAAACTTAGTAACAGCTAGAGGGTTATTTGATTTTGTTGCGACGCATCATGCGAAAGATCATGACACCAGCCAGCAGAGAGAGGCTTGTAACGATAACGGCGGTATCAACAGGAGCGGTTGCCATAGGGGCGACCATGCCACCATGCAGACTAACGATTGAAAGTGCGTGTGCCGGAGCAGTCATCATAAGTGCTAGAAGAGGAAGTAGAAGTTTCATTATTATCAGCCCCATAATTGTGAAGTGGTTGTTCGATACCCGCGTTAGTTTAGAGACGATCACCACCATTGTCTATGGTGGCAACTTACTCTTCGTAATCATATAGTTACAACCAGCTCACCCCGCCAAACTCAGCATCAGATTAGTTGAACTAGAGTTATTGACTTCGATGTCTGCTTAGGCCGTTGCAAGTGATTACATACACCTTATATTTTGCAGTTACATATGGGGAGCTATGTCATTGAAAAAGACTGTTATTAGCCGTCATGAGCAGGCTATATACCGTTAGCTCTTAGTGCCATCTTGGCCCGAACAACAGATATCATTCCCATTTCAACAATGGGATTTTATTCGTTTGTTTCAACCTTCGCCCGACGTCCCGGCTTCATCCGTTCAACGCCTGACAAAACATCTTCCAGCTCCGCATCATCAAGCGAGATCAGGTTACGCAGCCCAGCTCGTATCACCTCAGATTTATTCGAATCCACCCCCATGCGCATGGCACGCTGACGAATCTGCTGGATCAGTGCGTAGTCGTGTTCAGGCATGGAAAAGAGGTCGCGTTTCACCCTCCCCTTAGCGGCCTCGGCAACCTTACGTTTTGGTGCTGCTCGTTTGGATGATGATCGCTTCGGTTTGGCCTTCGGTTTCACCTTGGGCCTCGGCGTAATCTCAACCTTCGCCTCAATCTCTACTTTCGGTTGCACAGACTCATCTGACTCAAGTTTCATTTCAGCCTCAACGAGTGGTTGATCAGGCGCCTCAGCCTCAACCGCCGGTGTCGGACTCTCCTCTTCCTTCTGCTCAACCAGCTCCGCGGGAAGACCCCAGAGATCCATCTGATTGTCACTCTTCGCCATCACTAAAACCCTCAATTATGATGACGCCAAATATACCATTCATTTCGTATATACCATCAAGCTATTGATGCCACGCTACTTATCGACTTAACTAGAGAGAAAAACGCAGACGATGATAGTGAATCCACGCTACCTATTTGAATATGACGAAGGCTACCAGCTCACAGGCTGGCTCTTCCTGCGCCTGCTGGCACTGATCTACGCGTCCGCTTTTGTCTCACTGACTGTTCAAATCGAAGGGCTAGTCGGTCCAAGCGGTATTCTTCCCATGGGTGAATTCCTAAACTTCCAGTTCATCCGACAGGGCGGGCTCGCCTGGTTATCAACACCCACCCTCTTCTGGCTCGACAGCTCCGATACCGCCCTCTTCGCGGCAACAATTGCAGGCTTCATTTTCTCGATGTTGCTGCTGTTCGGCCTCTATGAACGTCTCTCATTGATCCTGCTCTTTATCCTCTACCTCTCGCTCTACCATGCGGGTCAGGTGTTCATGAATTTTCAGTGGGATGTACTGCTACTGGAGACCGGCTTTCTAGCGATCTTTCTCACAAAGGGGGTCAATGGATTGAGCCTGCTGCTCTTTCATCTGCTGCTCTTTAGGCTGCGCTTCCTCTCAGGCCTCTCAAAGATCATTAGCGAAGACCCTACATGGGCCAATCTCACCACCCTGCAATACTATTTCGAAACCCAGCCACTCCCCCACTTCGGCTCCTGGTTTGCCCACCAGCTACCGCATTGGCTCCATGTCGGCGGCACCGCAGGGGTGCTGATCGCCGAATTGCTGATCCCCTTTTTCATCTTCTTGCCACGCCGCTTCCGCATCACCGCAGCGGTGGTCACTATCATCGTGCAGCTAATCATCATTGCCACCAGCAATCACAACTTCGTCAACCTGCTCACAATCCTGCTATGCCTCTTTCTGCTCGATGACCGAATTATCGAACGCATCATGCCCTCAAGGCTCAGAAACCACATCTTCAGACAGACAGAGGTCGCACGCCCAACCATACCGGGGCGTCTTATCCAGGGTGTTACGGGAGGAGCCATTATTGTTGTTAGTATTTCAATGGCACTAAAGCTCTTTGGCGGCGTGACACTCAACCCACAGCTACAACAGTTCTCACAACTCGGCAGTCGTTATGGCGTCGGCCACGTCTTTCACATCTTTCCCAACATGCAGACCGAACGCCACGAGTTACAAATCGAAGGGAGTTACGATGGTACAGATTGGCAACCTTACATCTTCAACTACAAACCACAGGTGCTTGATGAGAAACCGGCCATCCATATACCCCACGATCCACGTCTCGACTGGATGATCTGGTTCGTACCACCACAGAATCCGCAGATGACCGGTTGGTTCCATCGCTTTATGTGGCAGCTATCGAAAAACGAACCAAAAGTAACGGCACTACTGAGAGAGAATCCCTTTGAAGGGCGAGCAGCACCTCGCTACCTACGGGTACTGGTCTACCGTTACCACTTCACCGACTGGCAAACAAAGAACGTCACTGGTGAGTGGTGGCAGCGGAAGTATTTGGGTGAGTTTCCGAATGTAGTACCAAGATCGCCATAACGCAGGTCATGCTGCTGAGGTTAACAAAAGCCTCACCCCACCTTATGTAATACCGCCTCTTCGGGCGCATCAACAATCTGCTCAGAGGTCGCTTTGAAATAGTCGACCTGTTCGATAAAGGCCTCAACCACATCAGGATCAAAGTGTGATCCAGCCCCCTCGAGAATCATCGGATAGACCTCACTGTGGAGCATCGGCTCTTTATAGGGTCTGCGGCTAATCAGTGCATCATAGACATCTGCCAGCGCCATCATACGGGCAGAGAGGGGGATCATATCTCCCTTGAGGCCGCGCGGATAACCCAGGCCATTCCACTTTTCATGGTGACCGCCCGCGATCTCACGTGCCACATCAAGCATTTGAGTCTCAGGTAGTCGTTGCTGGGTTAACAGAATGGTATTTTCGCCAATGGTAGTGTGATGCTTCATCACCTCGAACTCATCTTTGGTCAATTTACCGGGTTTTAGCAGGATGCTATCGGAGATTGCGACCTTACCGAGGTCATGAAGAGGAGCCGAGTGGTAGATCAGTTCGATATTACGATCGGTAAGCCGCCCTCTATACTTTGCCCGTGTCGCCAGCGCCTCAGAGAGCAGACGCACATACTCTTTGGTTCGTTGAATATGCCCACCAGTCTCCGGATCACGGTTTTCGGCCACAATACCCATCGCTTCGATGGTTGCCTCTTTCGATACCTTCAACTGCGTCGTTCGCTGGTCAACCAACACCTCCAGGTGGTCACGATAGCGTTTCAATTCAATCTGATTGAATACGCGTGATTTCACCAGCTCTGGAATGACCGGTTTGGTCAGGTAGTCGACCGCGCCGAGGTGCAACCCCTTACTCTCATCGGATACCTCATCGAGAGAAGTGACAAAAATAATTGGAATTCCGGCGGTCTCTTTGTCGGCCTTGAGCGTGGCACAGACCTCATAACCATCCATGCCCGGCATCATGATATCGAGCAGAATCAGGTCTGGAGGAGAGCTCTTGCGTGCTAACTCCAGCGCCTTTTCACCGCTAGTCGCAGCGTTGATCGAGTAATCATCCTTAAGAATATTCATGAGAAAGTGAATATTCTCGGTTACGTCATCAACAATCAGAATCTTCGGTCGTAAATTCATTGCTCCATGCTCCATTTGGACATCTCATCCAACACCTATAATTTCCTTATATTACAGCTACATGCATACAACACAGTCGAAACAAAAGCCGCAATATGTAGCTCTAATTCTTATCTCGCGATTATAGCTCGCTATTCGAATTCTGCAGTCTAATTACAATCCTCAATTTAGTAAGCTCCAACAAGTATCACTCAGCCTAATAACGCTTCAAGCTCACTTATCACCTCTTTCGCGGCATCGATATCAAACAGATCAAGCTGTTCTGCAATCTGACCCACCTTCTCTGCGAACTCGCTTCCAGCCACACGACTCTGAACCGATTCGAGCTGCTTTTGTGCGGAAATAAGATCTTCATCAATGGCCTGTCGTAGGCTGTCCAGATCACTCATTAGCACCTTATGGTCAACAACAGCAGTAGGCACATCAGCTTCGTTCTGATCTTGCTTGTGCAAAGATTCAATCTCAGCAATGGTACTTTGCAGCGTCTTCTCAAGCTCATCGAGTTGATAAGTAGATGGCAGCTGATGATGCTTAAGCTGCTCATCGACCATAGCGGTCTTCTCAAACAGTAGATCTGCACTAAGATTTCCAGCCACTCCTTTAAGAGCGTGGCTCCGCTGCTCCGCCCCATCAAGATTATTGCCATCAATCAGTTCACGAATCTCTTTCACTGCATCTGCATAGCGCTCTGAAAAGGTTACAAGCAGTTTTTCGAAGGTCGTCTCACTGCCACCAATACGATCAACGCCTACCTCAGCATTGATGGTGGTCAGCGATGAGAGCGCACCTGGCACAACATTTCGTCTTATCTGCGCCTCTACAACCGGCGCAGTGTCAGTAACTTCCGATGTTGTTAACCACCGGGAGAGCGCCTTTGCCAGTAGCTGCGGATCGATCGGTTTACTAACGTAGTCGTTCATGCCGGCCGCCAGAGCCTGATCCCGGTCACCCGCCATCGCCTGTGCCGTCATGGCGATGATCGGCACGGTGGCAAAGCGGTCGCCTGCCGAGCTCGTGAGCTGTCGAATCTTACGGGTTGCCTCCATGCCGTCCAATTTCGGCATCTGGATATCCATCAGAATCGCATCGAACTCACCGGCGCTGAATATTGCCACACCCTCTTCACCATCGACGGCAACCGACACTTCAACACCCATCGTACCGAGCAGTTCAACAGCAAACTCACGATTGATCTCGTTATCCTCGACTAGCAGTACCTTCGCACCTTCCAGACTCGGCAACTCAGCATCCTTCGTCTCCTCACTATGAAACACCACCCCTTTACCAAGAGCCGACATAATCGCGTCGAGTCGTGCTCTGATCGGCCTGACTGAACTTTTTGAATAGCCTCGCCTGTTGCTCCGCACTCAGCCCAATGCCCGTATCGCGCACACAGAATTTCAGCATCACACTCTTTTCACTCTGCTCAACGGCCTGTACAGAGACTTCAATCTCCCCCTTCTCCGTGAACTTGACCGCATTGGTACAGAGATTGGTAAGGATCTGTCCCAGCCGCATACCGTCACCTATCAATGAATAGGGAACATCGGCACCACGACGGATCAGGAATTCCAGCCCCTTCGCCTCGGCGCGATAGCCAACCACATCGACCAGCTGCTCCAGCACCTTATCGAGGCCAAACTCGTTCTGTTCAATCTCCAGCTTGCCCGCTTCAATCTTGGAAAAATCGAGAATGTCGTTGATGATGCCAAGCAGTGATTGCGCCGCACTCTGTACCTTATTCAGATAGTTTTGTTGCACGCGCGTGAGTTCGGTCTTGTTTGCCAGGTAGGTCATGCCGAGAATGGCATTCATCGGGGTACGAATCTCGTGCGACATATTAGCCAGGAAGAGGCTCTTAGACTGAGTCGCCTCCTCCGCGACATTCTTCGCATGCTCAAGCTGGCGGGTACGTTTTTTCACCAGCTCTTCAAGATGGGCGCGATAATCCTTCAGCGCCTTCTCTGCCTGCTTGCTCTCAGTAACGTTGCGGGCAACCCCCTCGACCGCAACCACCTTGCCACTCTCGTCAACGACGGGTGACTCCTTCACCTCGAGCCACGTCCGGCTACCATTCTTGTGGTAGACCTCCATCTCATAGGGTGACTGCTCCTCACCACGAATCGCGCTATATGCGTAGTGCACCACCAGCTGGTTAACCGGGTTATCGGTCAGAAAATCACTGAAGTGGCGTTTGAAATCTCCGGCTCGATAACCCAGCACTATCACAACTGAGGGGCTGACATAGGTCATCACCCCATTGGTATCGTTTGAGTAGAAAAAGTAGTAGTTCTGTACCGACTCAACCAACGCCCGGTACTGCTGCTCGCTCTTACTCAACTGCGCGGTTTTACGATTGACGACACGATTGAGTAGCCAGTTCCAGATACTGAGTAGAACAATAATCAGCAGGACTGGAACGAGGATTTTCCACAGTAGTGAGTAATCGAACTCACGCTCATAGTTCACGGCGATCCAGCGGTTGTAGATCTCGACCCGTTTCTCTTCCGGAATCGCATCGAGTGCCTTCTGGATCAGTCCCGCAAGTATCTGCTGACCCTTACCAACACCCACCGCTAGCTCATAGTTATGCGGTGTCTTGCCCGACACCTTGAGCCCACCGATGCCCTCACGCCCCATGATATGGCTGATACCTGCGAGCGTACCGACGTAGGCATAGGCCTTATCACCCTGTACCGCAACTAATCCCTCGGCAACACTATTAACGAGTAAAAGTTCGATCTGCGGATGGTGTTTGACCATCATCTGATGCGTGGCGTAGTCGGTAACAACGGCCACCCTCTTCCCCTCCAGCGCCTTCAGGTCATCGACGCGCTGCACACGTTGATCGGTCACAATTACAATCGGGAAGCTGAGATAGGGACGTGTAAAACTCAGATACTCCTCATTCTGAGGCGTCGACATCACCGCCGAGAGCAGATCGAGTTCACCCTGTTTAGCGGCTTGTGTGGTCTGCTGCCAACTTCTGGGGGCAACGGGTTCGAGTGTTATACCCAGGTTCTCGGCAATCAACGCCATGTAGTCGGCGCTCATGCCATTGTAGACACCCGCCTCGTTGACATAGCCAATCGGCGGCCAGTCGACATCGTAGCCGATGCGAAGGTGGCGGTTATCTGCCAGCCACTGCTGCTCCTCACTGCTCAGTTGCAGGCGCTTTACCGTCTCGGCGAAAACGCGCCACTGATCATTGAGCTGCTGCAACTCCTCTCGTGTCACCGAGTCGAGCGCCTTCTGCATGATGTCACGCAGGATCGG
The DNA here is from genome assembly GCF_002020875.1 of Solemya pervernicosa gill symbiont. Taxonomy (NCBI): domain Bacteria; kingdom Pseudomonadati; phylum Pseudomonadota; class Gammaproteobacteria; species Solemya pervernicosa gill symbiont. The sequence continues at coordinate 25,128 of NZ_MPRL01000024.1, forward strand.
CCAATCCTTGCGAACTCCGATATGGTGATCGACAAAGCCGTAATCACCGGCATCCTTGATCTCGCTACCCAGCTTCAGATTGGTGATGTGGTGGCTACCGATCAGGAACTGGCTGGAGGCGTAGGTATCGATCCACGCATCGTCCTGTCCGAACTGAACCGCCTTGAGCCCCTCAAGGGCACTTGAAACGATGTGTAGCTTGATCTGCGGATGGTGCTCGCGAATATAGTTGGTCAACGCCCAGTCGTCCGCACCCGCCAGGGTCTTACCGTAGAGCTGCTTCAGGCTGGTGATCTCATCATCCTCTTTCCGAACCACCGCCACACACGAGAGCGTGAAAAAGGGCTTGGTAAAGTGCATGATCTCGGCACGCTCGTTGCTGTAGTGAAGCGGATGGATAAGATCGATCTCGCCCCGTTTGAACCGCTCCATTAAAGCGGCCCAGGAGTCGGTCACAAACTCAAGCTCAACACCGACCTTGTCCGCAAGCATATGCAGATAGTCGATTGAGAAACCGGTCGGTCTGCCAGCAACGTTGTAATCGTAGGGGGGCCAGTCAAGTTCGTTGGAGACACGTATCACAGGATGGGCCTTGAGCCACGCGATCTCCTCGGCACTCAGATCAATTCTCTGAGTCAATTTTGCTGCGGCCTGTGGCAACCATCGTTCTCGCAGGTGTTGTCTCTCCTGATAGGCAACACTATCCATCGCCTTCTGTAGGATCGTGCGCAGTGTCGGCCAATCCTTACGCACACCGAGGTTTAAGACATTATCGAAGCGTGGGTCGGAGATACTGCCTGAGAGGCGAATATTGAAGATGCTCTGCTCCAGCATCAGATGGTTCATCACCGCCGGCTCACCGATGGCGGCATCGGCCTCACCCAGCATAACCGCCTGCAGTGCCAACAGATTATCCTTCACCAGATGCATCTTGATATTGGGATAGTAGCGCTCGATCAGCTCCTGTTCGAAGAAGCCACTCGGCAACGCAACCGTATTCCCCTCCAGCGCTTCGAGCGAGGTGATCAGCGGTTCATCCTGTCGTACATAGATTCCGGTCAGCGAGCGCAGATAGCTATCGGTAAAGTTGATGTAGTCGCGCCGATCCTCGGTATCGACGATATTGAGCATCACATCGAGCTCATTGCGTTTCATCATGCTAAGAAAATCATCCCAGCTCGGTCCCGATAGATACTCCACCTCGATACCGAGCTTGCTGGCCAGCAGGTTCATGTAGTCGATCGAGTAGCCCTTCGGCCTCCCCTTCTCGATAAAGTTAAAGGGTGCCCAGTTCTGTTCGTTATGTACGCGAATCACTGGATGCGTCTCGAGCCAGGCACGCTCCTCCTCAGTCAATGCAACACGTGATTCCGTCAGCTCGGCCTCGGTACGAGCGATCTCGGGGCGAGTCCAGTTGCCAAAGATTGCCAGCACCTCCTCATCGCTGAGCGAATCGAGTGCCTTACCGAGAATGGTGGCAAGTTCAGGCCAATCCTTGCGCACGCCAAATCGCTGCTCAGACTGGCCCTTCGAGTAGAGGGTGGCGAAGCCAAGATTGGGCAATCCCGCCTGGGTAATCAGGTGGTGTGCCATACCGATAGCACCGATGGTTGCATCCGCCTTACCGGCCGAGACGGCCTCCAGCCCCTCGTTGAGATTCATTACATAGAGCGGTTCAATACCCTCGATCTCCTCGAGCAGTACATCACTCATTGAGTAGCCCTTTACCAGCGCCATCCGCCTACCGGATAGATCCTCCGGGCGGGTTATCACCCCCAGATCCTCCTTGCGGGTCACGATATATTGGGCCAGGGAAACATATGGACGTGTGAACGCAAACAGCTCCTCACGCTCCTTGCGTTTGACCAGCGTGGCGATTACATCAACATCGCGCTTCTCGGCTGCCATATAGAGTTTTTTCCACGTTCCCTCCTCATAGGGCTCGAAATAAAAACCGGCCCGCTGTGCAAGCTCACGTGCGAAGTCGACCGCAATTCCAACAAACTCCCCCTTCTCATTGCGAAAGCTGTAGGGCGGATAGTTTTCGTCAAAGGCGATGCTCACAACCGGGTGTTTATCGATCCACCCCTTCTCACGCGCAGAGAGCGCAAGCTGGGAAGCGCGTTGTCTCGGCGGCTCCGGAAGCTTCAACCACTTTGCATCGAGACGACGCAACTCTGCCACCGAGAGAGAGTCGAGCGCCTTATCCAGAATTGAGGCAAGCATCGGCCAGTCATTTCGCACCGCAAGGCGGTAGCGCTGATCGCGCCCCCCCAGCGCGTCACTCTTGGCGGTGATCACCAGGTTATTGAGATAGAGTTCATTGATCAGGTGAGTCGCCGTTGGCAGCTCTGTAAGGGTAGCGTCTGTCTTGCCGGCAGCGACCGAGTTGAACGCATCGGAGTAGCTATCGAAATAGACCAGCTGTTGATCGTCAACGACTCCCTTCAGGGCGACGATCAGCGAATCATCTTTTACTACCGCCACACGAAGATCTTTCAGTTCCCGCAACTCATCGATATGAGTCAACTCACTGCGCGTAACGATGACATTGACGACACCTTTATAAGGCCGGGTGAACTTCAGATAGCGCTTACGCTCGCTGGGATAGTCGAAGACCGAATGGAGCAGATCGATCTCTCCCCGTTTCGCCATCCCCAGCATATTGCTCCAACTATCTTTCACAAACTCCAATTCGACGCCGATCCGATCGGCCAGAATCTCCACCAGCTCCACAGAATAGCCGGCAGGCTTGCCTGCAATACGGTAGTCGAACGGTGCATAATCGGCCTCGCTGGAAACACGGATAACCGGATGGTGATCGAGCCAGGCACGCTCCGCATAGGTAAGCCCCAACTCTGCCTCTTTCAGTTCACCTACCCACGATTTATGGATCACGCGTAGCTCATCACGGTCGATATCTGCAAGCGCACGATTGAGTATCCCCGCCAGAAGCGGCAGATCCTTGCGCACTCCAATGGCATTAATCGAGGAGCTCTCGGAGATCTTCCCCTGCGCCTTAACATTGATAATCAGCTCACTCTCGATCACATACATCGCCGCCGCACGATTACCGACATAGGCATCCACCGCACCTTTGGAGAGTGCATCGAGTGCATCGCTGGTCGTATCAAACTCTCTGACCTTGATCTTCGGGTATTTAGACTCCAGCAGATGAACGATAAAAAAGCCCCGCTCAACAGCAACGGTCTGTCCAGCAAGATCATCGAGCGAACCTTTGTATGACGCATCGTTGCGAGTGAAAATGAGGTGAGGAATCTCAATATAGGGTGTAGTGAAGTTGAAGAACTGCTCGCGCTCAGCGAGTGGCGTTACTCCCATCAAGGCATCAAGTCGGTGTTCCTTAGCTAAGCGATAATTCTCCTCCCAGGAGCCGGGCACAATCTCGAGTCGATGCCCCAGACGGATATTGATAGCGCGGATGAACTCAGTGCCGATGCCGAGTGGCCGGCCGCTCTTGTCGACATAGTCCATCGGCGGCCAGGCGTTCATGGTGCCGATACGGATGCGGGGATGCGCCTCGAGCCAGCGCTGCTCTTCGGCGGTCAATTCAAAGGGTTGATCAGGAGCCGCAGTCACTGATAACGGCAACAGCACGCTAAGTAGCACAATCAGTGCAATAAAACTCCCTAGCCAATTATTGTTTTTATCCATTAAACAGACTGCCCCTATCCTTAAAGCGCCCTCTGGTTCTTATTCTAGGCACCCAGCCCCATCGGCAATACCGACCTCCCCTCTCTGAAAGGATGGACTCAAACTATATCAAGCTAAGAATAGGCCGTTTTTTTGACGATTGCCTGAAAAGACGTTGATTACGGACAGTTATAAATCTGACAAACAGGTGATAGGCACGAATCGGTAGCTGGGCACAACCTCTGCGCCCTCCATTGAAATAGCGAGTGATTAGTACAGTTTTGAAGCAATAAAGAGCCGGACGGCCTGCTCTGTGGTATCACTCATCAACTCCGATGCCTGCGCCATCGCCTCCTCAAGCGATATCGGCCCAGCACAGAGCGAGAAGCAGGCATCAATGCCAACATCAGCGAGCTGCTGGTAGCCATCACCCAACGAACCGGCTATTGCCACACACGGTACACCTGCCGCTTTGGCACGTTTCGCCACCTCAGCAGGTGCCTTGCCATGTGCCGTCTGGCCATCGATCCGACCCTCGGCGGTGATCACCAGATCAGCACCCTCGAGCGCGGTATCGAGTCCGACCACCTCGGCCATCAGCTCCGCCCCCGGTAGCAGGCGAGCCCCGAAAAGCGCATGGAGCCCTCCCCCCATACCGCCCGCCGCACCGGCACCCGGCATCTCACACACATCGACACCGGTCACCTCCTTCAAGACTTCGGCAAAGTGGGCCATGCCTGCATCCAACACCTGCACGGTCGCCGCATCGGCCCCCTTCTGTGGCCCATAGAGCGCCGCCGCCCCTTCGGGTCCAATAAAGGGATTATCGACATCACAGACAATATCGAGCGATAGATCGGTCATACGCGGATCGAGTCCGGATAGATCGATCGACGCGACCTGCGTCAACGAACCACCACACCCCTTCAGCAGCTGACCAGCACCATCAAGAAAACGTACACCCAGCGCAATAGCGAGACCAGTCGCCGCGTCGTTGGTCGCACTCCCCCCGATACCGAGCACAATCCGCTCTGCACCCGCATCAAGCGCCGCCACCATCAACTGACCGACACCCACAGTAGAAGCGTTAACCGGATCGAGTCGAGCAGGATCGAGCAGCGCCAGCCCCGAGGCGTCGGCCATCTCGATCACCGCCGTGGCGTTCTCACTGTCCAAAAGAAAAGGGGCAGTCACCGAATCACCCAGCGGCCCCTCAACGACGATCTCACACAGTTCAAAACCATCAAGCGCCATGAATGCATCACGCATCCCATCACCACCATCGGCCATCGGCAGTTCAATACAGACAGCATCGGGCACAACACGCCGCACACCGACCGCCATCGCAGAAGCACAATCACTGCTCGACAGACTCCCCTTGAGGGCGTTGGGGGCAAGGACAACCTTCACATCAGCACCAGAACATAAGAAGAAAGGCCCATTCTGTAAGCAATCGAGAGGTAGGACAAGCATCAAGGAGCCGTACAACAGCTATCGGGAATACTTGATTTCAGGGATTAGCTGTAGGACGCTTCATTTATATCAATCAGCCAGGAGGCATCTCGATCATGGAACAAGATCCACCGCTGCGCTCACAAACAGATTTCACGAATAAACACCATTCCCAGGCCATGGGTAGAGACCATGCCGCCAATGGCATAGAAACACCCCATATCAAGCAAACAATCCGGGCAGCTCCGTTAGCAACACCTTTTAGGCTCCGTTTTACGAAGTTAAATCATTGTTTTAAAACAAGCTGGATTTTTATACACCCTAAATGCTCCGTTAGTAACGGGACATTTAGGGTGTCTAATAATAGTTAGATATAAAAATAACATAATCAATAATGAGTATTTCAATACATGGACGAGTCAAAGAGCACAAATAGTATTGATAGAAAGAAATGGTGGCACTGGCTAGAGTTTGGCATATTCACCCCATTCTTTCGCTCTCACGGTTCTCGCACTTTAAGTAAAAGAGAGGCTGTTGGCCTAGTGGTTATATCTCTCACAACAGCCGCATTGATAGTATCAGCCTTTATTTGGTGGCTATAAGTGAGTTCAATAATATCTAACAAGGCCGTTCAACCCGGACATACCTCCGCGGCGTTCAATTTGTGCTTAAATAGCACAAATTGCTCACCACTACGGCATGCCTGTTAACGGCAACGTTAGAGCTCATAAAGGGATATTGTGGCAAGTCTAAAAACAGTTGAATCATTTACTGAGGCTCCCCCGGTTTAACGGATGAATTAATTAAGAGGCACACTTTGCCTCGTATTCTGCAGGACTTACATACCCCAAGTACGAGTGACGCCTGCGT